>NZ_AOMD01000029.1 GCF_000336915.1 Halococcus saccharolyticus DSM 5350
GACGCTTCCGCGTCACCCGGTAGATGTTTCCATTCGCCGCACTGAGTTCGGAGACGAGCGCCGCGGACCTGCTGGAGCAGGTCCGCTGGCGCGACGGCCTCCAGTGCCCGCGCTGCCGTTCTTCGTCAGTGATCAAGTACGGCAGCTACAGAGCCTTTCAGCGGTATCTCTGTAAGGATTGTGACCGCACGTTCAATGACAAGATCCGCATGATCTTCGCGCACGCGAAGATCGCGCTCGACAAGTGGCTCTTCACGATCTATACGTTCGTCCGGTTCAACACCAGTATCCGCCAACTTACCGCCGAACTCGACCTCTCGTACAAGACGCTTCACCGGCGTGTCGAGCGCTTCACCAATGGCTCGACGCGCCTTTGATCAAGCTGTGCGGTCCCGTCGAGATCGACGAACTGTACGTCTCTGCGGGACTCAAGGGCCGCGAGCGCGACGGTCCGTCGCGCTCGCGTGGCCTCTCTACGCGCGGGCGTGGAACCTACGAGGGTGACAAGCTGCCGGTGTTCACCCTCGTTGATCGCGGGAGCGGGAAGCGGTATGTTGTTCCGGCGAAATCAGCAGATGAGTCGACGGTTCGGCTCCTTCTCGCGGCCCGCGAGAAGGAGCCACACACGGTCTACACGGATGGATTCCGGGCATATGATCCGTTGGATGACGACGAGCGGTTTCGCCGCGAGTCGGTCATCCATGCGGACAACGAGTACGTCGACGGAGAGGCTCATGTGAACACCGGCGAGAGCCACGGTCGCACCAGCGATCCGTGGCTCTCGCCCCACCGAGGCGTTTCGAAGGACAAGCTTACGCACTATCTGAGAGCGTTTCAGCTACGACGCCGAATCTACCGCAAACCTGGTCGAAAAGCGTTGAGACACGTTCTCCGGAAGGTGCTTTGACTCACCAACAATGTGCTTCACAAGAGCGTCTGTATAGATTCTAGTCGTTTGGCAACTATCTGAAGTCACAAATCAGTAACAGAGTTGGTGCAGATTTACTCGTCCTTAGCTCTCTAAGCACGAGTAACACCCATTTCGGCTACCTCCACCTGATTCTCAAGTAGACCACATGCACCCGTATCAGGAGAGTGAAGATCAGCCCACCAACCCCAGATCGTTCAGACGCCTGATGATCTCTTCCAAGGCTGCTTCGGCGTTGTCGTGAATCTTCGCCCCTGTGATCACCATTTTCCCCGATCCGAACAGAAGTGCGACGACATCTGGATCGTCAAGCCGATAGACCAGACCAGGAAACTGTTCGGGTTCATACTCGACAGATTCGAGCCCTAGTCCTATCGCAATTGCATTCAGGTTCAACCTTTCGCCCAGGTCAGCACCTGACACGATATTTTGGACCGTTACCTCAGGTGTCCCGACATCGATCCCGAGCTCTGCCAGTGCATCCACGGCCACATGGACTGTCTCATGTACCTCCTCGATACTCCCTGCTCCCGTACACGTGATCTTCCCTGATCGGAAGAGCAGACACGTCGCTGCCGCATCGGCCGGTCGATAGATCAATCCCGGAAACTGTCCGGGGTCAAAGTCCGCGCCTGTGAGATCCATCGCAACCGATTCGAGATCGATTTCTTGGCCGATCCCCGACGAAGCGACGACATTCTGAGTTTCGAGTGTCGTTACCGGATCCTCAACAGTATCTTCGAGGCTCATTTTTGAGCGATGACGTGTTCCGGTAAGAGGATGCGTGGTTTCTTGACGAAGAGTCTGCTGCTCACGAGAGAGTGTGCATCACTCATCAAGAGCGATTCTCCGCTGTTGCATCCGGTAAGGAAAATCAACTAATGTCACTCCCAGAACTGGCCTATGGAGATCTCCATCTTAAACCTCGGGTAATAATTGGTAGTGGCAGATAATTGTGATCCTCGACCGGCGGACGGCCAGCGTCGGAGGAGGGGGCTTCAATCTTACCAAACATTCTTCCGGCGGGGGTGTCTAAGTGTTAGGTAAGAACGGCTGGCAACGACAGCCGGCGGGACCAACCCATGAAACGGACAGACCAGGATCAGAATGCGCAGGCAGTTACCGACGGCGGGAAGCCGGTAGCGCCAGCAATCATACCCGAGTACGTACGTGAGGGTGTCGAGCGTCAGGACACGACGATCCTTCGGCAAATCGCCACGTGGTGCGAGCAACTCGCCGACTATCGCGACGAACGCCCAATAGAGGTCGACGACGACGAGGAGCTCGTCGAGGTGAACGAGGACGGTGGCGACGGAGGCGACGACAGGTCCGGCGGGACGCAGGTGATCAAGAAAATCCCTTGCGGAAAGGACTGTAACGGCTGTCCGCACGGACCCTACGAATATCGGGTGAAGCGGCAGGGAAAGAACCTGAAGTGGGAGTACATCGGACGGGTGGACTCATGATTACTGAAAACGAACTCGACATTGACGGCGAAGTGATTGACGTCGATACGGACAGGGGGAACAGCACGCAGATGAAAATGATGGTTCCGTGTGGGAACGGCTGTAGCAGGTGCCCGCACGGTCCCTACGAGTACCAGGTGCAGCGTGACGGGGGAAGCCTCAATTGGGTGTATGCCGGTCGTTCTACACCATGATTCCAGTCCGTACTGGCGTTTTGGCAAGCGGGCAGACGACGAAGCGCCGAATCTGTCTGACGAGAGCGAGTCTGTAAGCGATGGTAGGTGATCGGACGCGGGGATTCGTCGAGCTCATCCGACCAGGGAACGCGATCGCTGCTGGGTTTCTCACGTTCATTGGCGCGTTCGTCGCGGATGCGTTCGCCGATCCCGTGATGATCGGTGCAGCAGTCGGCGCGACAATCGCCGCGACGGGAGCGGGGATGTCGATCAACGACTATTTCGACCGCGAGATCGATCGGATCAACCAGCCCGACCGGGCGATTCCACGCGGGGCAGTGACGCCGCGCGAGGCGCTCGGATTCAGCATCGTGCTATTCGCGATCGCGGTCGCGCTTGTGCTGCTACTCCCAGTGCTCGCCATCGTGATCGCGGGTGTCAACCTGTTCGCGCTGGTTGCCTACACTAAGTTATTCAAAGGGTTCTCAGGACTCGGGAACATAGTCGTCGGCTATCTCACGGGGAGCGCGTTTCTGTTCGGTGCAGCAGCGGTCGGCTCAGTCACGGTGGCAGTCCTGGTATTGTTCGCGCTCGCAGCGCTCTCGACAGTCGCTCGTGAGATCGTAAAAGACGTCGAAGACATGGAGGGCGACCGGGAGGAGGGGCTGAGGACGCTCCCGATCGTGGTCGGTGATCGCACGTCGCTCATCCTCGCAGCGGTCGTTCTAGCGCTCGCGGTGCTCGCAAGCCCAGTGCCGTTCATTCGAGGGACGTTCGGAATCGCCTATCTGGTCCTCGTGATCCCGTGTGACCTCTTGATGCTCTACAGCGTGTACGAGGGGTTCAGCAACCCGACAGCCGGACAATCGCACCTCAAATACTCGATGTACCTCGCTACCGTAGCGTTTGTTGTAGGTCGGGCAACGACGATAATCGGATAAGCAGCCACAGACAGTAGGAGACGATAATTTCACTTGCAACACGTATTCTGTTTGTATATGAAATTTTATCAGATGTAGGATGGTTTGAGATATGGATGGCAAATCTGCCGAAGATCAAGTCGAGAGCGAATCGAGTTGACCAAGTGCTCACGAACACGAGTGATCAAGCGACGATTGAGTGACGAACTGTGCGCTAACTCGACTGGTTGAAAGGTTTGTTTTCAAGCGGCAGCAGGTTCGTCAGTCCGGTCCTCTTCAGAATCAAGTGAAACGGCAAAGTCGAAAACGATCTCATCGTAGGCGACGATCGGTCGTTTTGCGTTCCCCTCTTCAACGAACTCGACAACACCGTAGGCAGCCAGCTTCCGAAGCTGATCGTAGACGTTTTTCTTGTCTCGGTCGACCAGCCGTGCTGCTTCGCGGATACTCGATGGCTCATGGACGTTCAGTGCCCGCAAGAGCCCAAGCGTCGAGTCGGTGAAGACCGCTGTCGCGGTGTCTACATCCGGAAACGAAAGCGTCGGATGATCGGTGCCGCTCTCGTCGCTTTGTTCGTCGGACTCGACAGTAACACGCAGCGTCCGCGCCCACTCCTCGGGCACGGAGTCGGGATACGTCCCGGCGTGCTCCTTACTTTCTTGTTCGCGTCCGTTCTCGGTGTCGTTCTCAGTCATATGTCGTAGTCCTCCGGTGATGGGCCGAACGGTTCGATTCCTGTCTCACGAAAGAATCGGTCGTAGACCGCTGCGACTGACCCTGGGAACTCGTATTCGGAGTCGAGATTGGCCCCAACGTGTCGGTGATGGCTTCCGTCGCCGTGGTCGTTGTCGTAGCGCAGCATTGTGCCCTGTTCCGGGCCGATAGGCCACTCAGTGTCGTCAGGCGGATCGGCCGGATCAGCGACTCCGTAGTGAAGCGCGTAACACGCGCCCGGCGGGTATCGTTCGACAGCAGTAGGGTAGATGAACTTGTACCGGACGAGTACGCCCGCTCGCACCACCTTTCGTTTTTCATAGACCACCTCGGGGCTCTCATCATCGGCCATCCTCTATCGTTGGTGCGGTCGCCAACGTGTTAAGTCCGTTGGTATCAGCACCAACGATATGCAAGAGTTTGAGATAGTATCTATCGTGAGCAGCAGAAACCACGGAGGTAAGCGCCGACAGCGGTCGCACCGCGATCCGCTACACCGCCGGGTTCTCTTACCAAACAGTAGAACGTGCTCCCTATCTAAGCGTTAGGTAAGAAATACGGCAGTCGACAGGGAGCGGCAACATCCCGATGTCGAGATGAATATATCCCAGTCATCACAAGACAGTGAGAAGAATGATCGCAAGACCAACGCCGATCAACACAAAACCGATGGATATCAGAACCAGAGCCACACGTGCTGATTTTTCCACAAAACCCAGTCACGAGAGTCTGACTAAACAATGCCGCTTCTGCCGTCGTAACTGTGGATTCCGCTGTTTACCACCGTGCCGATCACACTCTCAGAGAATCTACTGAAATCGATCAACGGAACTTGAGATTATAGCCAGAAAATTCAATTTCATTGACGTGACAGAGACAGGCTTATGCCGGAGGTGGCAGCCGCCTGATTCAATGAAAGAGAGGGCCGCAGTATGGCTTATCGTTTTGGGGGTAGTCACATCGGCAGCCGGGATCGGGGCGATGCCCCTTTCGCAGTCGGCGACCGGGCCGGACACCACCGAGATTGAGGGTGATGGAGCGGGAGCCATGGGCGTTCAGAACATCCAACTCATCGAGCAGCAGCGGAACGTGCTCAGGTACTCGATCGAGTTTACGGGCGAGCTCGATAGAAGCTATCTGGAACGATCACTTACGCGAGCCGCCGATCACGATCGAATCGACGCGAGCAGCATTCGCGTGACCAAGGTCAAAAGCCACGTCGCAACGGTCGAGGTCGGGACCGACGGCTCAGAGGACCCGAAGACGGTCAGTAGTCGAATGCTTCGAGCGATGCAGTTGACCTCTCAGCAGAACCCATCGTCCTCGGCGTCAACGACCAGCGACCGGAGCCCGAACGCCAGCACCGGAGGGAACGGGAAGGCGAAAACGTCCGAACAGGGAGAAACCCACTACCAGATCGACTTTGTGCAGGGTGAGTCGATCAAGAACCTTCGAGGACCCGAAGGCTACTATACGCCCGATCGGTTGATCCGGTACGCTCACGGTAGCACTGAGAACCCTCTCAAACGGTCGTCTAACGGCGATTTTACTACCAACGAGTCACTCGCTGAGTGTGTCCAGAGCTCCGCAATCGTTGTGAACAGTACCGGAACCGCGCGTGTGAGCTTCACCATCGACGAGGGGTGCGATCCCGTGACGCTCACGCTCGCAAGCTACGAGAAACCGGGGCCGGTGTGGAGCCCCGAGAATGAGAGCGAGCAGGAGTTTGTCGACGCCGACACCCGCACGTTCGCACCCGGCGGGACCTACACCCTCCGCGTCGATCTTCCGGCAGAGAATCTAACGGCTGAGGTGGAGACGGCCGAAACAACGACGGAGAGCACACCATCGACCAACGAGCAAGAGGAAAGCACCAGCACGTCGACGAGTGAGACGGTACAGCCGACGTCGGAGCCGGAACCGACAGAGACCGCCGTTGTCGCGCCGAATCCCACCCCGACCATGACGCCGACCCCGACGCCGGAACCCGAGGATTCGTCGGGTGGCAGCGTCGTGGAGACACCTGATACGAGCACAGATATGGCCACCGAGGCCGAAACGGAATCCACGACGAGCTCGACGTCGACGCCGGAAGCGAGCCAGTCGGCCACGACGAGCGGCAGTGAGGATACGTCGACACCCGAACCGGCATCATTGTCGACGAATACGGATGAGCCGACCGAGGAACCATCCGACACACCGACCGAGGAGCCGAGTTCGCCTGACACGTCAACGCCGACCCCCGAACCCACGACGTCGACAACCGATTCCATCGATGGAGAAGACGGGGAGGAGCAGACGAAGACGGACGAGCCAACCGAAGAACCGTCGACTGAAACACCAACACTGGAACCGACCAAAGAACCAACCACCGACGAGTCGGCGGAGGAACCGACAACTGAAACACCGACTCCAACACCGGAGCCGACCGAAGAACCCACTACTGAAGAACCAACGGAGGAACCAACGACCGAGGAGCCGACCACCACAGAAACCGCTACACCGACCCCAACTCCGACGCCTACGGCGACATCAACACCAACGTCGACCGAGACATCGACCCCGACGCCGATACCTACGGAGACACCGACGCCTACGCCGACCACGACCGAGGAGCCCGAAGGACCGGGTGCAGCGTCAGTCAGTTTCAACGATCAGTCGTTGGAAGACGCCTTGCGCGCGGTCGCCGAGTCGGTCACGCTCCCGTCGGACAGCAACGGTGGGTTCCTGGTTGCCTACGACGCGGCGAACTTCGGCGAGGTCGATCGCCCGGACGACCGGATCGGGACCTCACGCCGTCTCTCGCCTGGAACGACCGGGAGCGTACAGGTTGACCTCCAGTTCGCCGAGGCGAGTGTCAACGAGCGTGTGACCGTGGTCGTGGTGCGTGATTCCAACGGCAACGGGCAGTACGATCCCGGCGTCGATACCGGAGCGCTCGACGGAGTAGGCCAGATCGCAAGCGATTCAGCAGAGGTGTCGATCGCGGTCGGACTCCTACCCGATCCACCCGGTGAGGGACCACCCGGCGACAGTGGCGACGACAACGGTTCAGATGGAGGTACAACCACAACCACGACGACGACCACCACCACCAGCGACGGGTCGGGCGGTGACAACGAATCCGGCGATGGAGGTGGCATACTCAGCAGCGAGGCGACCGACGCCGCCGAGGCTGAAAGCGCCGAACAGAACGCGAGCGCGACTGACACCACCACGACTACCGAGCCAGCAGAGAGCACCGACGAAGAGGGCAGTGCCCCGGAGAATGGGAGGATGAAGACGACTGTCACAAAGTCGCCCACGTAGGCCGATCTAGGATCGAAATGTGCCGAGTATCGCTACTGACAGGCTCTCATCACCGACCTGATGTACCACATGAATCCGACCGCAGAACAGACGTCCTTTCGGGCGATCGCCGTCGTTGCGCTGCTATTCAGCGTCGGCATGATCGCCACTGCACCAGCGGCGAGTGCGCAGGCGGGCAACAACAGCACGATCGCTCTCGATAATCAGACCTCGAACGGGACGACGGTCACAATCGAGTCGGTCACGCTCCCCGAAGGCGGGTTCATTTCAGTCCACAACGAGAGCCTCACGCCGCCGCAGAATGAGACGATCGGGAGTATTATCGGCGTTACCGACTATCTCGACGCCGGTACCCATCGGGATCTTGAGGTGGTTCTGGATAGGCCGATTTCGCACAATCAGACGGTGATCGCAAAGGCGGCGCGCGACACGAACGGCAATCAGACGTTCGATGTGCGGCGTTCGCAGGGGTTTCAAGATACCGCCTACTCGTCGAACGGATCGGCAGTCACCGATCGTGCCACCATCCAGATACAGAACGCGACGTCGTTCGCGAACAACAGCACGGTCACACTCCGGAACCAGTCGACCGCCGGGACGAACGTCACCGTCCGATCGGTGACCGTCCCCGAGGGTGGATTCGTCGTGATTCATGGGTCGGCGCTACTCCCGCCGAAGAACCAAACGATCGACAGCATCCGAGGTATCTCAGGCTACCTCGATCCGGGGGTACACCAGAACATCACCGTCGAGCTCAATGAGACGATCGACGAGAACACCACGTTGATCGCCGCCCCCTATCGGGACACGAACAACAACCAGACGTTCGAGTACGCAGCGTCAGAGGGGGCGAACGACACACCGTATAGGCCCAACGGGTCGAGCGCGCTGATTTCGCAAGCGAACGTCTCGATCAACGAGTCGGCCCGCGAGAGCCTACAGAGCGACACCGAGAGCAGCGGCGGGAACGCGAACGCGAGTGCAAGCAGTGGTCCGCAGATGCTTGAGTTGCTCGTGCTCGCCGCAGTGCTCGTCGGGGTCTACCTGTACCTGAAAGTCACTTAGAGAACCATGCACCAGCAAACCCAATTCACGAGACAAACGCCGAATAGAGTCCCCGATTCGAGGAGCACGGCCTGTCGCGATCGAGGGCCGATCCAATGAGCGAATCCGAACCAGAGGTCCCCGAATGGATGCACCTCAGCGAGAACGAGGACTTGCTATGGTCGGGCCATCAGAGTATGTGGACCTACATACCGACCTATCTGACCGGTGCGATCTTGATTGCCGCCGCCGCAGCGCTCCCGATCATCGGGGTGAGCCTTCCCGCGTCGATCCCGGTGACAATCCTCGAGGTGTCGGTGGTCTTAGTCATCGCGGGGGTCGGAGTGCTTGCAGTCACCTACCTACAGTACCGAACCCACCTTTACGCCATCACGACCGAGCAGGTATTCCACCGCAGCGGGATTCTCTCGCGGAATATCGACCAAGTACGCATGGAGCAGATTCAGAACACTTCATGCAATCAGTCGGTCGTCGAGCGGCTTCTGTCATTTGGGACGGTGCAACTCGATACCGCCGGGACAGCCAACGTCGAGCTTAATCTGTGGGGTATTCACGGACCTCGGAAGGTCAACCGAATCGTCACCAACCGACTGAATGAGATGAGCACCGGGAGTCGCAACC
This sequence comes from Halococcus saccharolyticus DSM 5350, assembly GCF_000336915.1. Taxonomy (NCBI): domain Archaea; kingdom Methanobacteriati; phylum Methanobacteriota; class Halobacteria; order Halobacteriales; family Halococcaceae; genus Halococcus; species Halococcus saccharolyticus. Next base: position 9,200 of record NZ_AOMD01000029.1, read on the forward strand.
AGCCCGCCCAAGAAAGCACACAAGCAACGTAGTGATGTATCGACCGGGCCACCTGGGAATCTGGTTGCTGTTGTATGCCCCGCTCGCGTTCATTCTATTCGCAGCTGATAGACCGGCGCTGGCCGTCCTCGGTGGCGCGGTCATGTTCGTCGTCGAGCCGATCCCCGACCGGGATCAGCGAGTCCCATTCCTGAAACACCGGGGATTCAGCCATACGATCGGCTTCGCCGTACTCGTGGGGACGGTGCTCGGAGTTATCGGATGGTTCGCTGGTGATCGAGCGTTCGTACTCGTCGGGGAGTGGCTCACGGGGAACGGCTATTCGGGGATCGGAGCCGACGTCGCGAGCTCTCGATCAGCAGTTGATGAAGTGTTCTTTGGGCTGTTCGGGTTCACCGTCGGGACGTTCGCGATCCTGGCACACCTGATAGGCGACGTTCTGACGCCGATGGGGATTCGCCCACTCTGGCCGCTCTCAGACCGATCGTTTAGCCTGTCGCTCACCACGGCAAAGAATCCGGTCGCGAACGGCCTGCTGTTGCTCGCCGGAACAGCAGCGGCGATCGGCGTGTTCTGGCTATCCTTCCAGGGAGCCCTACCACCATGACAGGAATTACATCCTCGAGTCCTGAGTCGCAATCACGTCTAGATCGGAGCGCCCCGTTTCGGGTGTTGGTAGTCGGCATCGTACTCGTCGCGACGATCGGGGGTATCGCCGGAGTCGTCGCCGCCGATTCTGTCGGCGTACAGCAGCAGTCAACACCAATCAACAACTCGTCGAACGAATCCCTCACCGATACGGTCGCCACGAACAGCAGCAACGTGAGCACCGTCAGCGCAGCGAACAGCACCACGACGACAAGCAACGCAACGACGACGAACAACACGACGACCGGCCCGACGTCGAACGGCAACGAGAAGAATACGACGTCGACGACCACTCCGGTCGCGGTCAACGAGTCGGGGATAGCGACCCCCGATAGTCCATCGAGCGTCCGATTCGCGTTCCCGAATCAAACGACGAACGGGACGAGTATCACCGTTCGCGAGCCCCGGCTTCCCGACGGTGGGTTCCTGGTTGTTCACGGTCGGAGCTATCCACAGAACGGGCTCGGCAGCGTGATCGGCGTCAGCGAGTATATCGCGCCGGATACGTCCTACAGTCGGGTACAGATTCGGCTGTTCGACATCGCCGGGCGCTCATTCGAGCAATCGAGATTGCGAGCGCCGACCACGATGTACGTGCAAGCGGTCCTCGACACCAACGACAATCAGCAGTACGACGCGCTCGCCACGACCGGCGCGCAGGACGTGAGCTACCTGATTGACGGTAGCCGCCCAGCCGTCGCCGGTGCCCAGATTGACGTCGAGCAGCGGCTCACAACAGAAAACGGGTCGGAGGGTCTCATGGATGGGTTCGTACCGAACCAAACGCAGACCCCGGCCAGCACCGACAACGGGACCGGGACGACCACTCCGGGCGAAGGACTCAAACTGAATCCCAACCAGGGCAGCGGAGTTGACCTTGAAGCGATCCCGAACGCAGCCAGCGATTTCGGCCCGCTACTTGTGATTCTCGGCGGGCTCGCGGCCGCACTTTACGCTAAAAGCCAATGAACGCCCACACCGCCACCACGACGGAGCCGAGCACCGCCCGATCGAGATCGAGAAGGACGCTCGCCGTGCTCATCGCGGCAGTCTTGGTCGGATCGATCGCGATCATGGGGCCGCTCGCGGTCGCCGGTGTGCAAGCTCAAGAGACGACAGCGAACACGACGACTACCGAAGGAAACGCAACGGCGGCGAACACCACCGAGAGCACCAACGGCAGCGTGAGCGTGACGATGCAGCGCCAGACTGTCGCTACGGGCGCAAACGTCACCGTCCGGTCGGCTACGCTCCCCGAGGGTGGCTACGTGGTTCTACACGGCTATGCGCTCACACTCGCCGGGCAACGCGAGGAGAGCGCGATCGCGGTTTCGGAGTATCTGGAACCCGGCAGCTATCAGAATCTCACGATTCCCGTCGATAATGGCGTTCCCGGCGTCTACAGCAACCAATCGCGACTAAACGGATCGCAGAACATCAGCGCAGTCGCTTATCGAGAGTCGAACGGCAACCAGCGTTTCGAGCAGTTCACGACCGGCAACGACTCAGTGTATGAGCCACAGCAGGTGGCTCTCTCCACCGGTTACGTCCTGGTTGAGCGGACACAGAACGCCGCGATCCCGAGTGCAGCGCTTCGGTTCACTGACCAGACCAGCAACGGAACGACAGTCACGGTCGCGTCGACGAAGCTTCCTGACGGTGGGTTCGTCGCGATCCACGACAGCAGCTATCTCCCGCCGGAGAACGATACTTTCGGCAGCATCATCGGAGTCGGACGATACGTCGAGCCCAACGAATCGGCAAAGCAGGTCACGATCGAATTGTACGACGTTCCCGGTCGGTCACTCAATCGGTCGCGACTCGGGGATAATTCGACGCTCGTCGCCGTTCCCTACCGGGACACGAACGGCAACCAGCAGTACGATTACTACCAGTCGGACGGGCTCAGGGATAGCGCGTACATCAACCGATCAGGCGAGTCCCCCGAGGTGATCGTTGATCGGGCGAGTATTGGCGTCAACGGGAGCGGTCAGGGAGAGACGACGCCGCAGAACACAACGAATCCGAGTGGCGGGCAGCCGATCGAGATCGGCGTTGTGGACCCAAATCAGGGAATCTTCGGGACAATTTCGAGCCTCTTGAACGGGCCGGTGTTCGACTTTTTCATCGGCGCGGCGTTCATCCTGTTCGTCGGCTTCATCGCCTATCAGGTGAAATCATGAGTGCTCAGAGCCCGCAGAGCACTCAGAGATCGTCGCCTACCCCATCCGAACACGAGGACGAATCCGAGTCCTCGCCGACCGTGGTGAAACGGCGAGCGTTCCTGAAAACCTCGCTCGCCGCAGCGGGGACCGCCGCGATGCTGTCGACCGACGCCGGTTCGGGGATCGCGACCGCAGAGAGCACGGGAGCAGCCGGAGCGATGGAAGCGTGTAAGGTCGGAGCGAACCCGAATCAGGTGCCACCCGCCGTCGAGGAGCTCAGGTCGGACGATCCAGACGAGATTTACAATGGCGACATAGTGTCGCCCGGCAACTTCGACACGCCGGGTCATCCTCACCGCGAGGCGTATCGATCGCTCGCCGAAACCGAGCGCCGCTTTCGTGACGGCGTGCAACAGCAGAAGGCCGTTCCTTCGCCAGCAGATTTTGAGAACGTCGTCAACGCCGTCGACGACCTCGGAGCCGACCCATCCGGTGAGACACCCGCCAACAGCGCGATCGAGAGCGGAGCCGAACCAGGAACACTCATAATCCTTCCAAAAGGTGCTACATTCCTGCTCGACGGCGATCTTAACCTGAGTCCCAGTGGGGCGTTCGGAATGGTAGGCAAGGGGTTCGAGAACACCAAGAAACCGCCCGGTGAGAGCGCTCCCCGTTTCGTCTCAGCACCGAACACACAGGCACGGTTAATTCTCGGCCCAGTCGAACGAGGACTGTTCGGGGGCTTCATTCTCGATCAGTCGGCTAACGTATCCGGGATCGGGCTTCTCGCCGAAACCGAGAGCGGATTCGTTCTCGTCCGTGCCGTTCGCGTGATCGGCGTTCAAGACAATACGAGTGCCACAGGACAAGGGAATCAGGAAAGTACGAATCACTCCCTTTGTACGCCCATCGCTCGGTCATCAGAGGGTGCTATTCGCGTTCAGCAGTTCATCATGAGCGACCACGGAATCCCTGGCGACAAAAACAGCGGTGGGGTGCCGGGATTTTGGGTCGGGAAAACCAACAGAGGACTCGTCGAGCTCGTGCAATGCGCCTCTACCGGGGGCTCAGACAACGGTATCTACGGCAGTCGGACGCATGGCGACCTACACATCATCGACGGAGCCTACTTCAACAATGAAGTGTCGCAAATCCGATTCGCTGGAGAAGGCTCATGGGCGGTGGGGTGTACGGTCGGCCTCGATCGTGAGAAATACGACGGACCCCGGCCCTCGGAGTTTCTGAAAGAGTTCAGCTCGAACGGTGTCAAAACGGAGATACCCGATTTTATCGATAAGCCGGGTGGTGGGCGGCTCGAAAACTGCGAGGTCGTGGCCCGGAACGTGACCAGCAGCAACGTCGGGTCGCTAATTTTCGTGCGAGGGTTCTCAGGTGCACTCACAGTCAACAACTGCCGAGTCATCAACGGCGTAGACGGTATGGCGAGCCTCTCAGCACGACCACCGGGTAGCGGTTATGGCACGAAAAGCAAGCCACCGTACGCGGTGAACGTGTCCGATTCGACGTTCACCGGAATCCAAAATAGTGCCGCAGCGATCGAAATCCAAGATCGGCCAGCATCAACAGTCACGAACACCTGTATCAAGATCGAAGGCGCGGGGCCAGGAGATATAGTCGGCGCATCGGCCAACAAATGCACCTACGGGATGGAATGCAAATCAGCTGGAACTACGGGACCGGTCGGGTCAGCGGTGAACTTCGTCGTCGGTGGAATCACCTCGTTCGTGAGCGGGTTGTTCAAGGGAGCCGCCGTGATCGCGACGGTTCCGTTCATCATCCTTCTGGTAGCCGGGTTGCTGAGTCTACTACTCGCGAGCTCGCTACCAGCCGCTTTCGGGTTGCTCGCTGCCGCGATCAAATTCTTTGCTAAGGATTGATTCGACCTCTCTACTACTCACGTACAGGCCATGAAGCGGCCTTTCTATATTGGGAGATGTGTCAGATTTCTTCCGCGACATAGACAGTTTTTTACTGGACTCTTCGGACGCTTGCCGATATGGTGCGCAACCAACAGGCGACCGACGACGGCGAAAAAACCGAGTCAAGGCTCACGGAAACACTCAAAAATTCTGTAGTGCCATTCGTGCCGCAGGCGGCGCTCATCATGATGATCGGGGCCGTGACCCTGGTTTCACCGGCAGCGGCCCAGCAGGGGATCTGCGATATGCCCGGCGGGTCGGCGCTGCTGGGTATGGGCGGTCTACTCATCCAGGGAGTCCTCGTGATCGGCGGCGTCTATCTCATCGCTCAGGGCGCAGCGAGTATGTTCGGAGCCGGTCGCGGGGCCGGAGGTCGGCAGAACGCGCTCTACGGGATCATTATCGTGATCTTCGGACTCGTGCTCCCGCAGTTCGTCGGCTTCCTCGCCGAGCAGACCGGGACGAGTCTCGCCGATGCAGGCGTCGGGTGTCTGTTCGGGTAAGCCGGTCGGTGCAATCGGTCAGATCGGTCGCCACGACCGCTCACGCAACCAATTGCGGACCACCCTTGCTTCAAGATACTAACAATGACGAGTGATCGGTGTCCCTCTCGATCGACGGATCGGCGTAGCGTACTACAGGCAGGAGCCGGAGTGCTCGCTGCCCTCGGAGTAGCTGGGTGTCTCGGGGGAGGTGGATCGAGCGACAATAGCACCAACGACTCCGAAAACGGCAGTGGCGTCGAGTCGTCGCCCACCACCCTAACCAGCAGCGAGCCGACGGCTACAGACGGGCCGGGTGAGACGGGAACCGCAAACGGAACGACCACCACTGCGATCCCGAGCGTGTTTGGCTCAGAGGTCGAATTTAGTGGGAGTGAAATGAGCATCCCGCTGAATACCGACGTCACGCTCGATGCAGTGCAACTCAATGCACCGAACGGCGACGTGTTCGCGACCTTCGAGCCCCACCAGTACGAGGGATCGGCCACATTTACGTTGATCGAGCAGACGTCCGACCAACTCGGGTACAAGCTCTATCCGTTCGGCACCTACACCGCAAAAGCGGTTCAGGAGGACAGAGTAGTTGACAGCCACTCCTACGATCTTCGCCCAGCATTTTCCGTTACGGGAATCGAGAGCCAGCAGGGACTCGTCGCGATCACCGTGGAGAACATCGGGAGCGCCCCCGCGCCGATCACGGCAGCACGGATCTACCGACTGAATCAAAGTCCGGGTCCCCAAGAGTTCGGCGGCGGGTTCGTCGACCAGGACGCGATCGTGCCGCCCGAGGAGTCGATCACGGTCGAGACGGGGCTCATGGGGTTCAACGACGTCTATTCGATCGGCAACAACTCATCGGTATCCGATTATGAAAACCAATACTGTACCGGAGAGGCCCGCCCAATAACGGTGAGCTATCGAGTATTCGGAGAAATCCGAGAAACGACCGGCTCACTCGTATTCGGAGGTGGCCCCACCGAAGGACCGAACCAGACGATCGCGTGCGAGGAATACACCATCAACGCCGGTGCAAACGTCTCAGCCAACGGAACGAACACAACCGGGAATTTGAGCGGGAACCTCACCAACGAGACAGGGAACCTCACCGGTGCCAACCGGTCAACCATGAACAACACCAGCAACCGGTCGAACGGGACCGGCAGCAACCTCACCGCCGAGAACGGAACCAGTGAGAACGCCAGCATGTCGGCGAACCAGTCGAACAGCAGCGACTATAGGGATTAGCCAAAGTCTTAGTACTTTCCAACGTTGCGGTATGACTACCTATCGAAATCAGTGTGCGAGATGCAGGGCGCGTATCTTGCACATCGGATCGCCAGAGAGGTGGTTTTGTTCGGGTGACGCACCACCCGTTCATCCGACACCCGGTTTCCTACTTTGCTCTCGGCGGTGGCATTTCAGGCCGAAATCAACGTCTGACCCGCTCAATGTTGCACATCGATCACGACGGCATCTAGTGGTTCAATGAAGCCGTAGATTCGTCTCCGAAACTGAGACTCGCTCAGATACTCGGTAGAAGGAAAGACTTGTTCTCACCGGTATCGATAAATCTTCGGGAGTGGAAGTCGTCAATCGAGTTCTTCGAACGTCTCGACAACGCTCATGGCGACATCCATGTCCTGCTCAACCGCACCACCGCTGACGCCAACTGCACCGACGAGTTCGCCCTCGGAGTGAAGCGGGTAGCCACCGCCGAAGATCACCATCCGGTCATCGTTGGTGTTCTGGATCCCGTATAACGGTTCACCAGGCTGAGCCGCTTTACCGAGTTCGTCAGTTGCCATTTCGTAACAAGCTGCCGTGTAGGCTTTGTTCCGGGCGATGTCGATCGATCCAAGCCAAGCACGGTCCATCCGGCGATTGACGATGAGGGTGCCCTCTGCATTCGCGATAGCGATTACCATGGGGTTGTCGATCTCGTTCGCACGCGTCTCGGCTGTGTCGGCCAGTTCCTTCGCCAGATCAAGTCCGATCGTGCTTACCATTGTACGCTAATATGTTCCAGCGAAACCGTCATAACCCTTTGTTTTCACTGAGTCATGGATTCCGGACTAAGAGCTGAATATCTCGCTAAGAGGCAAGAGATTGCGATAGAGGCCAAGTGCGAAATAGCCTCTGCATCGGTCACGTCGGTGGTGGCAGAATTGTGGTAGCTTCTGTTGGTGATGCTGCATACACAGCGCATATCTTGTACACCATCTCGCCAACGGTGTTTTTCTCTAGGTGACTCACCGCCCGTTTGCTGAAACCCGTTTCCTATTCGCCCCAACGGTCGCATTTTATGACGACATCACTGTGTTTCCCCCTCAACTCTGCACATCAAAAGCCGGACGCCTGGCTATTTGATATGCAAACTGAGGATTGCGATTTCTCATACCGCATCTCTTGGTAGTCGCAAGAATGAGGCCGAAACTGAGTCTTGAAGATCAGAGCACGCCTATGATGAATCCCATCCCCATCACGATGAGAACGACTGCCGAGAATACTGGCAGGTAGGGGGTGTACTGCTCTACTTTCTCCTCATAGTTTTGGTACCCCGCAACCAGCAGCAACGTCAACCCGACGAGAGCGAAAATTACCGTCAGAGCGTACGCACTCATCAGTTCAAGACAGTGATTTGATCCGGCGCACAGCGCGATGATCTCGAATTCCTCCTCGTGAGCGAATCCAAGGAGGAAGGCGAACCACGCAATCCCGAGGAGTCCCCGGTTCGCTGCAGCATCGAGGTCACCGTGGGAGTGCCCGTGTGAGCCCGAATCGCTTCCGAGGAATGGGACCGCGCCCTTGATTCGAGCCCAGAGTCCCCCCTCCGAGTCAGAGTACTCGTCGTGGCCATGACTCTGGCTATGGTCGTGGTCGTGCTGGTGACCTTCGTGGTTGTGATCGTGGTCATCGTCGGCATGAGAATTTTCAGTACCGTGTGAGTGTCCTCCGTAGTATTCGCGAATACCGAGTGCGATGAGCAGCACACCCGCAACGAGACTCACCGGCCCGCCGATCTGAATCCCACCGAGTATCGTGATCGGTTCGTTCACCTGCGTGAGATTGAAGTACGCTTTCGCGTAGAAGAACACTCCCACCATTGCGATACTGCTGATGAGATGCCCGATTCCAAGGATGAAACTCGCCGCGAAGCCGTAGAGCCACTTGTTCGATTGCTCGAACGCGTATGCGGCAGCCACAGGCCACCCGTGCCCTGGTTCGATACCGTGGATAGCCCCGAGTGCAACAGCCCCGAATAACAGCCCGAGTGCCTCTTGGTGGAGCATTCGTGAGCGAACACAGGTACTATCCCCGTGTAGAGGTTGTTATGTCCCAATCGCGGGAACCGTAATAACTGTCATTAACTGCGGGTCAGACCAAGAGTGGGTATGCGTACGAGTTTGAACATCCCTCAGGAAGTCCTCGATTCATTCGATGAGGCATGGAAAGCGGAAGGACTCGAATCACGCTCACGAGCCGCCCGGGAAGCGATACAAGAATACACCGAACGCCACACCCAACTGGAGGAAATCGAGGGAGAGGTCACCGCAGCAGTTGCCTTCGACTACGAGCACACACTCGTGATCGGCGATCTCCACACTCTCCAGCACGAGTTCGAGGACATCATCGGGTCGACTCACCATCAACATCATGGCGAGTGGTGTCTTGAAACGGTGTTCTGTAATGGAACTGCGCTTCGGGTTCGAGAACTCGTCTACCAGTTGCGCGATTTCGACGCGGTTGGACGAGTGAATGTGATGTTCCTTCAGCAAACAGAGCACGCAAACTGTAGTAACTAATAGAGTCTGTTAGATCCTGTTTCCTGCCTAAGAGGCAAGAGGTAGCGGTAGCGACCAGGTGCAAGATAGATCCTCTGTATCTCGCACACCGGTTCTGACAGCTGGTGAGGTACATGCGGAGAGAAATATGGGGATTTCTGCTGAGCACTATAGATCGCGCGTCGATCCGAGCAGCCTGTTTTCTACACGAAAGTCGAGAGCGGAGAGCCGCGCCGTCCGGCGGTTGTGGGGGGGTATTCTTACCAAACATCTGAGCGCCGGTCCCGTCTGAGTGTTTGGTAAGACCGAGCGGGCGGCGGCAGCGTCGGCGCGAGCGGCTGAACAAAATTTTGACACGACATGGATAGGTTTAACCCGCGAGTCCGTGGCGGGATTCCCATGAAACGCCGACAATTCGTTATGGGAATAGCGACCACCGGCGCGATCAGTGCTCTCGCGGGCTGTGTGGGCGGAAATGGAGGGAGCGGAAACAGTAGTGGAAACAGCAGCGGAAGCGGTGCTACTACCATCAGCGGGTCGCAGGTCAATGCGTTCGGAGAGCGACCCGATTTTGACCGACAGAAGCTCTATATCCCGATTCGTTCGGAGGCGAATATCGACAAAGTGGAGGTCAGAGACGCGAACAAGCAGATGTGGGGGACCTACAACGTGGAGGATGGGGAAGGGACAGCCGAATTTACGGTCATCAAAGAAGGTGGCGACGGTTACAAGAAGTACCCCTACGGGCGGTATGAGGTCTATGCAGTCAAAAACGGAACCCGAGTCGATGCCGTAGATTTCGAGATGCAACCGCGATTCGAGGTTACAGAGGTCATATCCGCCGAGGGAGGCGAATTGAGAGTCAAGCTTGAAAACACCGGGAACGCCCCAGCCGTCGTTACCGGTGCTCGCCTCTACAAGCAGGGCACGAATCCGGGTGAGAGCGACGGGTGGAGCGTCGGAGTGTACGAAGGATACGAGCGCGAGATCGTGCAACCAGGAGCGACGACGACTGTCCCCGTACTCCCGTTCGGGTTCGGACAGGTCTATGCGGAGGGAACTGACGAGGTGACACCGCAGAGTACCAGCGAAGGTGTATGCGCGGGTGAAACGAGGACAGCCGTCGTCGACTACCGACTGTTCGGGAATATCCACAGTGGCCCACAGCTAACCCTACAACTCGGCGGAGGTCGAAGTGAGCTAGATCGGCCAGGGATCGGATGCAAGAGCGTGAGCATCCAGTCTAAGAGTGGCGGCGCGTCGAGTCCATCTAACGCTACCAACTCTACCACTTCATCGTAGCTGTCGTTTAGTGTTTATTTTTCAATTTATATAATTGTGCAAATAGGGGCAAGGGAGAAAGTTTTACGGCGGAACACTGTGCGCGTCCTTTCATGACAGCAAGCCGAATACGGGTCATTCTCCTTGTTTTCGTCCTCGTTACCGCAGCTGTCGGGCCGGTACTCGCTCAGGATGGAGGCGAAAACGAAACAGACCCATTTGGGAACACCTCAGCCGGGAATACTACCGGTAGCAGCCCCACCAATAACTCGTCCGTGACGGGCGGGCTCGGAACCGGTGCAAGCACAGGATCAGGGGGCTCGGAAAGCGGCGAACAAGCCTACGGCAGCGGGTATCTCAGCGATCGAGCCGCCAATCGGTCAACGGGACCGAACGGGTCGATCAACATCGGTGGAAACAACAGCACGAACAGCAGCGGCCTCAGCAGTGACGCAAGCGGGATCAAAGGAACCGCGATCAACGCCGCGCTCGACGTCGTTGCACGATTCCTTGAGTTCATTTCAAATCAGATCGCTAACGCGCTCTCATTCATTCTACAGGAAGTATTCGGCACGATTACCTACACACCGGCCCCGCCGAGCGGGAATATGTATCAAGCAGTCGGCGGTGACTCATTTTGGGGCGGCATCTACAACTCTTACAAGACGCTGTGGCAACCGCTCGCTCTTGCGATTGCCGCCCTGCTGACCGGCGTCTATGTCGGACTCGGACGGTTCGGCCTCGATATGCTCCCTGCCCACGTTCAGCAGCAGGGATTCATGCACTTAGGGCTCGCCTGGATCATGGCATCCGACATTTCGTGGACGCTCATGGGGATCATACTCGACTTTACCAGTCTCATTAATCGGGCGCTCGTCGGATCGGTTGAGTTAGAAAACGGGTTAGTCGGCGGTGCCGGGCTTGCGCTAGTCGGATTGATTCTATTCTATCTGTTAGGTTTCTGGATAGTTATCGCGATGGTGCTCATCTTCGCGTTCCGTATCGTCGGGATGATCGCGCTCACCCCCATGATGCCCGCCGTATTCGCCGCCCGAGCGATCCCGGTTAAGGGTGTCTCAGATATGATGGACGCCCTCTGGCGGTTCTGGCTCTATTTGGTGATCCTTCCGCTGCCGGTCGGGGCCGTGCTCGCGGTCGGGTTCGGTCCCGATATGCAACAGGTGATGCAGAGTGCCGGACTCGCCGGAGCGTTCCTGAGTCTCGCGTTGCAGGTCGGGACAATCGTCGGCGCGATCGTCCTTCCGTACATCCTCTATCAGCGCTCGGGTGCGGGCATGATGAGTGTCGGTGTCGTCGGGTCGGCCTCGACGGAAAAAGTGCGAGAGGCGCTCGGTCGCCAACAAGAGCAGGTCGACGAAGGCCGGGAACAGGGCCAGCAGACCTCGCAGAATCTCCCCGGACGAGTGGGCCGCATGGCCGTCAAAGCCCGGAAAGTCGGGATCATGTCACCCGGCGGGCTCTCTCAAGACAACGCTCAGAGCGGCGGTGGCGGCGGTAGCGGTGGCGGTGGCAGCAGCAACGAGGTGTACGTGAATATCGAGGAACGACGTCGGCGGCTTCAACAGTAGCTCAACAACCATGATCCACACCAGCAATTCCACGACGACGACCGACCACGAAATCGAGCAGTCGAGCGATACGCGGCGGCGGCACACAATCGCGGATTCCAACGGAGGCAACCTATGAGCGCAGATCAAGGCGAGAATACGGTACTCGAAACGGTGATTCCACAGGACAAGACCGGCGGGATCAATCGCATCTTCATGGGACTCTCGCTCAGTGAGATCATTCTCATTATCGGCCCGACGTTCCTGTTTTTCTATACTACGACCTCGATTCTCGGCATTCCACTCAATCAGTTTGTCGCGATCGGGACCGGAGCGATCGCGCTCACACTTTACTTAGTCGTGAAGATCACACCCTGGTATTCGACGCCGCTGGAAGTCCTCTCGCGGACCTACTCATACGCTCGCGAGCGGACGCGAATGCCCCTCGTCGCCGAGGACGCCGAGGAGGTGCCCGGTGTCGCCGACGTTCACCCCGAGCATCAGGCGGTCGAGCTCGTCGACGGGACACTCATCGGCGTGGTCAGCGTGTCGCCGGTCAATTCCTCGCAATGGAGTGACGACCAGTGGCTCGCCCAGGTCGGCCAACTCGCGACCAGCATCAACAGCACGATCGCTCGCGACGGCGGAACCGGGTTCGACGTCAAGATCCGCGTCTCACAGACCATCCCCAGCGCCGGGGAGCAGGTCGAGGGACTCAAAGAAGCCGCTCGGAACGGCTACCCCACCGAGGACGGTGGCACGCCCGAGTACGCCCGCAAGTACGCCGAGGAGCAAGTCGAGGCGACAGTCGATCAACTCGCCGATCGGGGGATCATGGACCGCGAGATCCACCTCATTACGTCGGTCAAGCCCCATGAGGCCAACACCTCCGAGTCGATCATCGACAAGTTCTCGAATTTCTCGATCGTGAAAGCCAGCGAGAACCAGCGTTCCTCGCAGGCCGCCCTACTCGACAACCGGGTGAACACCGTCGAGAACGCGGTACAGGCGTTCACGGTCGCTCGCCGTCTCGACGCCGACGAGCTCGTGCAACTATTCCGAAGTCACTGGCTCGATCCCGATACCGACGATCGGTTCGAGTATTCGACCATGACCACCGAGGGCGGTGTGAGCAATCCCGCCGTCGACGTCGACGCCGCAACCCACGAGGAACACGTCGGTCAGAGCGCCGAGGACGAGAGCGAGAGTGAAGGCGAACAGGCCGACGCTGAGAGCGACGAGAGCGCGCCCACACCGGAAGCCGCGACCGACGGGGGAACTGCAACAGCAGAGGGCGAAAGCGAGCCAGCGACCGATACTGACGCCCCTGACGGCGACGACAGCGACGAGGACCAAGGTCGGATCGCCAGCGCTCGCGAGTGGGTGAGTTCGACTGTCACCTCGCTTCGCGGTCACACGTCGGAGAGCACCCGCGATCAACTGGTTTACTCGCCCTCATACGTCGAGCCGGGAACCCAGCACGTCGAGTTGAACGATCAATACACGTCGACACTCTGGATTACCGGGTGGCCGAAGCACCCTGAGACGGGCTTGCTTGAGGATATACTGTCGGTGCCTGAGATTCGCTACGATCTCTCGATCTACCTCAAATCCACCGACTATCACAACAAGCTCGACTCGCTCGCCAGCGAGCGCCAGCTCATTACCGGTGCGGCAGTCGTGAAAAAGGAAGGCGGAGACGCCGACGTAGAGGATGCGACGTCGCTCGCAGCGGACAAGCAGGTGCTTCGCGAGCAGATGCAAGAGAACGACCTCGAGTGTTTCGAGGTGGGTATGGCGATCACCATTCGTGCCGGGTCGAAGTCCGCCATGCAGGATGCACGACGACGGATTATCAGTCGGTGTTCGGCGTCGAATATCTCGACGACCACGGCTCACGGACGCCAGTTGGCCGGGTTGCGGAGTACCAGTCCCACGATTCAGGACGATCTAGAGGAGGAGAGCCGAGTCGACACCCGATTCGACATGACGAGCGACGGCGTGGCCTGTCTGTTCCCGTTCGGTGGATACACGCCGAGAGAAACGGAGGGAACGACCTACGGAATCGCGAAAACCGGTCAGCGAAACACCGGCGATCCACTCGGCATGATGCAAGTTGACCGGCTTCGCCGTACCGCGCCACACCGGTTTTGGGTCGGTCGATCGGGGAGCGGTAAGTCGTTCGATATGAAGAATCACATCATCGAAGAGCTGCTGCGCAACCCCGATCAGAACACCGTGATCGTGGATATTGCTCGCGGGTTCGACGGGCCGGTAGAGGCGTTCAACGGGCCGAAAATTCTCGTCGGCGAAACCACGATCAACCCCTTCGAGATCCGCCCACCCGAGGACGCTCGTGGAACCCAGGAATCGCTCGATGATAAGGTGCGTCTCATCACCGATATGTTCCAAATCTATCTCATGCACAACGCGCCCGAGGAACAGGCACAGGCGATCCGCTCTACTATCAATATGACCGTCCGGCAGACGTTCAAGCAGGCCGGACCCGAGGACGACGAGGAAGGGATCACGAACGATCCCGAGACGCACAGCAAGCAGTCGCCGACGATGCACGATTACTTCGAGACGCTCGCGAAGATCGAGGACGAGCCGGAGGAATACACCTTCATGGAAACCGAGTCGGAGAAAGATTCACTCAAACGGGACATTGGCGTGCTGCTAAACCGGCTCAAGGAGTTCCAGCCCGGCGGAACCTACGATTATCTGTGTGGTGAGTCGGAGGTCAATCTGTACGATCGAGTCGTCTACTTCGATATGAACAAGTTTGAGAACGACTCGACGGCGGCGAAGGGCATGATGATGGCCCTGATTACGAGTCACGCTTACGAGCTCGCCAAGCAGACGCGGGGCCACGTTGATCTCGTCGTCGACGAGGCGCACGACCTCTTTCGGGACGCCGCCCAAGCCGATCAGATCGAGAGCATGGTCCGGGCGGGTCGGAACACCGGGCTCATGTTCGATTTCATCTCGCAGGCAGGAGAGGACTTTGACGCCGGAGCAGCGAAGGTGATCGCCAAGCAGTGTGCGATCGCGATTTGGCGCGACCTCGGCGAGATGGACGTCGAGACGCCGATGGAGTTCGGACTCAGCCAAGAGCAGGCCGCACTCGTCTCAGGGGGCCTCGCGACCGGCGACAACGACGCGATGGAGTATTCGGAGGCACTCGTCGACGTCGAGGGCGACCGCTATCTCATCGAGCGGCGCGTGAGCGATTACGCCGCCCGACTCGTGGATTATCGTGAGTCCGAGCACGGGGAGTTCGACGCCTACATGGAGGGTATATCGCTTGAGGAGCAGCAAGCCCAGGAATCCAATTCCGGCACCCAGTCGATCGAGGATGACGACGAGAGCGACGTTCGCGACGACGACGGCGGTCTTGTAGAACAGCCGAACGTGCTCGGGTCAGGGATCGCGGCGAACGGCGGTGAGTCCGACGTCGACGAGAGCACCACACCCGAACAGGGCGAGGCTGACAGTAGCCACGAGAGCGACAAGAGCGCCGCGCAGAGCGAGAGCAGTCCCGACGAGTCCGATGGGGACGATACCGACGACACGCCCAGCGAGGACGCTGCCAGCGACGACGAGAACGCTCCCGAGAGTAGTGAGGACGACAGGGAGACAGAGACGGACGACGAGGAGCAGAACACCGCAGAGGACGACGAGAGCGAGCCAGAGAGCGAGGGTCAAGAGGAAGCCCCGATCCCCGATGGCAGCGGTGAGAGCGACGGAGAGGGTGAAACCGACGATAGCAGCACGGAGGACGACTAATGCCGTTCCTGAGCAGAATCCGTCGAAGCAACAAGATGACGTTCGCCCGAGCAGCAACGCTTTCAGAAAGCACCGCAGAGCAGTTTCAGGGTCAAGCAGAGGGCTTTGACTCGCCGATCTACAAGCTCCAACCCTACCACGGTGAGAACGGCGTCGAGCAGGCCGTGAACCTGCTGGAAGGGCTATTCCATTATCAGACCAAGTTCGGGGTCATCAACAACAGCGAGACGCACGCTTTCGAGATGTGGTTTGACGGGGAACGCACCACCTACCACTACATTCCCGAGGACGTCGCTACCGGTGAGAACTTCCACGAGCAGATTACCGAGGACTACCCTCACACGAACGTCCGCCAGTCTTTCGAGAGCGTCCCCGATGGGATGTTTCAGGCCGACCATGCGCTCGCCGGAGCCCGGTTCAACCTCATGCGCGATCCCACCTACCCGATCAAGAGTATCGAAAACGGGGGGTTCGGGACTCGCAGCCGTGGGAACACCCGCGATCCCTACAAAGACTTGATCGGCCCGTTCACCCGAGACGACGATTCTCGGATCATGTTTCAACTCGTGTTCTATCCCGTGAAACGGGGCTGGCTACGTCGAAAGCAGGTCAACAGGCGGGCAGAAGCACTCCGAGGTGAACACGCCGAGTTACTCCACAGTCGAGACGCCACCAAACAGGAAAAAGAGGCTGCTCGGGTCATTGAGGAGCAGAAGAATCGCGATATATTCGGCGTCGAGATGCGGATGCTCGTTTCGGCACCGACGGAAGACCGTGCCACCAATCGGCTTGAGAGTCTTACCAGCCAGATCGAGAGCCGCTACCGGACGAACCTCAATCAGCGCTTCTACGCGAGTCCGGCGTCGAGCTACCTGCCGGGATGGAACGGTCGCGCTGTTCGCGACCTCGCGAAATCAGTCGTGACCCGCGACCTCGATCGTAAATCCAGTATTGAATGTACGCCGGAGGAACTCGCCGGACTCGCTCACCTGCCGAGCGACGACGTGCAGAACCAGCATATCGACTGGACCAACACGAGAGCCGGTGATCCCGTGCCGATCGGGACACCGCGCTTCGATTGGGAAGGGGAGAATCTCAATCCGATCGAGCTCACCCCTCACGAGAAACAAGACGTGCTGCTATCGAGCAGTTACCAGGACAGTCCTTACTGGTTAGGACGCGGTGCTCGGAAGGCGACAGAGGCCGGAATCCACCCGGAGCAGCTGAAACTGCATATGTTCGTCGGCGGGTCGACCGGGTTCGGGAAGACCACGCTCTTGAAGAACCTCTTTACGCAGATGATTCGGCGGGACTACGGAGCGCTGTTCTACGACCCGAAAGCCGACGACGCTCGCGATTTTGTCTCGATGGTGCCCGAGGACCGGCGAGACGATCTAGTTTACATTGAGATCGGCGGCAACCGCGAGCAGACGGTCGGGTTCAACTTCTTAGAGATACCAGGCAATCCCGAACCCGAATCTGCTCAGTTCGCCGAGTCTGTCGAAGCAATGGCGGACGATATAGAGGCGCTCGTCTCTCAGGCCGGTGGTTCAGACGAGTATTGGGGACCGCGTATGAGCCGTGTCGTTCGGAACATGGCCCGAGGGATGGCTAAGAGCGGTCGGAATCTGACGCTGCTGGATATGTATTATGCGTTGATCGACGAGCGCGGTCGCCAGGAGTACGCCGAGCACCTATCCGACGAGCGAATCGAGTGGATCGTCGACTATGCGAGTCGGCAGCTAGCCGACATGGACGACAGCGACATTGAGCCGTTGATCGGTCGCCTACAGCAGTGGGTCGAGTCCGACCTCATGCGCTCGATCGTCTCGCACCCGGAATCGACGTTTAGCGTCGAGGAGGCCGTCGCCGAGGGGAAGATCATCGTGGTGCGAGACATGACCTCGACGGGCGGAACAGCGGGGACGCTCATCGCGACGGCGCTCATTCGGCGTGTGTGGTCGGCGGTGCAGAAACTACAGGACGACGAGGAGCGCGAAGACCCGCCGATGTTCTACTCGATCCTCGACGAGTTCGATAAGATCGTGAGCGGTCAGTCGTCGATCGCCGAGATCCTGTCGCTGGCACGGGCGTACAACCTGTCGATCATTCCTGCTTGCCAGGACCTCACCAACCAGTTGCGCGGCGAGGAGGGGATTCAGGACGCGATTCTCGGCCAGTGCCAGACGTTCGCGAACTTCAATCCCCAGCGCCACAAAGAGGCACAGACGATCGTTACCCGCCACAGCGATGAGGTCAGCGCGAGCGACCTCACGAACCTACCTCAGTACCAGTTCTATATGCGCAACCGCGACGATAACGGGGAGTTTACCTATTCGTACAAGGTCAACGGCTTCCCGCCGATCGACGAGGTACTCGACGAGCAGAGCGCCAGCGAGGAGGAGGTCGACGCCATGATCGAGCGGTCGCTCGAACAGTACGCGACCGAGCGAATGACCTCGCAGGAAATCCGCGACAGTTCGGAGTTCCGATCGGGTGGCGACGCCGATCCCGAGGCGATTGCCGCCGGGCTCGACAGCGGCAAGGACGAGGACACCCGCCAGCGTGACGAACTGTTCGCAGCGGTCGAGCGCGCGCAAGTGCGCAACGACATGATCGGCGAGTTTGTCCACCACGAGAAGGTGCGTGAAGCGTGGGCGACGATCGCCGAGGGCAATCTTGGGTATCTCAGCGAGACGGCGAATCAGATCGAGGAAGCCGACGACGAGTATCTTGAACAGCAGCGCCAGAACAACGAGGTTCACGCTCGGCTCACCCCGGAGGGTCGCGAGGTCGCCGGGCTCGTACAGAATACCGGGTCGTCGGGATCGGGCGGTGGACTAGATCACCGCTGGGTACTCTCACAGTCGAAACTCGCCTACGAGCGGATGGGTTACGTCGTGTCGCTCCCGACCCAAGACGAGGAGGGCGAGCTCCCCGACGGCGTGGCGATCATGCCGGTCGACCCCACCGAGGCCGAGACAGTCGGGGAAATGCACGACCTCGAAAACCAGCTGAAAACCGAGTTCGGCGAAGTCTACGAGTATAGCGAGGGCCGGGACGTGTCGATCGAGGCGGAGACGTCGACGATCACGAAGCCGATGCAGACGATGACCAACCTTCGGAAAGCGATGGACGCCAAGATGAAGTGCGTCTTTACCACGAAGGATGGCAGCTACGATGAGGACAGCGAGGCCGCCGAGGAGATCGACCACGCAAGCCTGTTCGAGTATTGGGCGCGGCGCGGCGAGCGGATCATGTACGACGACGACCTGGACAACCTGATATTCGCTCGCGAGCAAGACGACGACGACAATCGCTGGTTCTACAACAAATCAAAGCAGTTCACGATCGAGGAAGATCCCGACCTCGTTGCCTTGCGACCCGCCAACGAAAGCGGATCGAACGAAACCGTGTGGCGTGACGACGGCGACGAGATCGTACTCGCCGACGACCTCGGCGAGATACATGCTCGGTTCTCCGGCCCGAAGGACATCGCCGATCCACCACGCGAGGACTTTCCGGCGTACTACGAGTATGACAAAGAGGAGGAAGGCAACTTCCACGTCCAACTCGGCGGCGAATCCAAAGTCTATCAGACGAAAGACGAGCTACAGGCTGAGTGGACGCCCGTGAAAGAGCCCTTCGTGCCCGGTGTCGAGTTTACCGACGAGCACGGCGAGCCGAACACGCCCACCGAGGACGACTTTGAGTTCGTGATCTTCCCCGATGCGAACAACGACGAGTACGACGAGCCGATGATCTACGAACAGGGCGAGGTCACGCGCCCGCTGCTTCCCAAGGAGATGAATATGCCGTCGTCGGTCGTCGAGCGCGATCCCGACGAGGTTGATACCGAAAGCGAAGGTGAATCCGAGGGAGCGGGCGACGTCGAGAGCGAGGAGAGCCCGGCAGCCAAGGATTCCAACGATGGGACAACCGACACCACTGCCGAAGCAGAGGCAACTGCTTCCGAAGGTAGTCCGCCCGGAGATTCAACGACCAGTGAGGCAGAGGAAGGCGAGAAAGAAGGTGGAGACTCGGAGTATGTTAGTGAGGGTGTGAAAGCCGAAGATGGTGAGGATGTAGAAGATGCTTCCGATGCTACGGAAGGTGGAGATGGTGAAGATGGTGGTAACGCTGAGGATGGGACGTTAGATGAAGAATCTGCGAGCGGCGACGAGGAACAGACTACCTCGGAGGACGAATCGACTAACCAACAGGACGAGGAAGAAGGGAACGAAAAGGAACAACAGAACCAGTCCGATCAGCTCCCCCGACTATAGCTCAGGTAACATCTAACGAATTGCTGTCCCCCTCATCCTATATTAGATAAGCAACTGTTTGCAGGCAGGTCAGCTAACTCGGCGATCCACCCTGATCTTCGATCCAGTCAGCCATTTGATTGTATGCGGCTCGGATTTCATCGAGTTCATCTGCCTGTTCCTCGACCGTCGACTCTAGTTTCTCGACCCGCGATTGAAGCCGCTGAAATTCTGAGGCAAATGACTGATCTTGGTCGTCAGAACTATTGAGTATCTTACCTGCTAACCCATCACCTTGCGTCGTGAGACTGATAGATTTGGGCGGGATTCTGGAACCCGATCTCTCCTCAGATTGCTTGCTCTCGACTAACCCCTTTGGCTCCAATATACTATTTACTCGATACAAAATTTGGTGCCGATCCTCTGCTCCTGTGAGCTTGACCAGTTCCGGTGTCGTCGCTTCACCATCCCGACCATGAAGCTCAATCAGTATCGAATCTGATAGCCAGTCAAGGTCTTGTGAGCTACCATCTGCCTCACTCATACAACTTCCAAGAAGCCTGATAACGTTAAATGTTCCCCGAGGATTATCCCCGGAGAATAGTTTCCGGGGAATAGAGGTCCGGAGAATCTTCCGGTGAATATTCCGGTAATCTCCGGTAAATCAGCGACACGACAGAATAGACCCGAATACCCCCCAGTTCAGATTTGGATCTGAGAGAGGGGAAATACAGTCAGTGCGGTGAGAGAAAGCATGGTAAGAATCCTTGAATGAAACCCCGATAGGTGGGCGACTGAGCACTGCTGTAGACGAAATAGGTACAACAGGTAGCTGAGGTGCGACAACTACGACAGGCCCGATAGGTGAGGGTGCTGAGAGCGAGCTCCGATAGGTAACTATGGTGCGATAGGTGACTCCGATAGGTGCGATAGGTGATGATCTGCCAGAAAAGTGAGATAGTGCTGAGAGTGGGTCAACTGCGAGCAGCGAACCAGGATGATCTGCGATCTCGAGACAGCCAGCGACGACAGGTGCGATAGGTAAGGGTCAGCGAGAAATGAGATAGGTGCGATAGGTGGGATAGGTGCCACAGGTGAGGCAGCTACGACAAGTGCGATAGCTGCCCCTACTGACAGAGGGTCAGACTAGGTACGATAGGTGACTATGGAGAGGGTGCTCACAGCGAGTACGAATAGGTGCGACAGGCAGGTGGAGTGAAGCAGCTACGACAGGCCGATAGGTGAGTATGTGGTGGGGCGGCCAGGACAGCGACAGCAACAGCCAGTAAATAGGTGGGTGAGCGAAGACAGCATAGCTTGAACTGGTATTCCAGTATGGCGGTAACAGCCCTCGACAGTGGGTATTTCAGGCGAGCGATGGCGCGATGCTAGATCTGTATTTCAAACAGGCGATGCAGCGTAGCTTGGCCTGGTATTCCAGTGTGCGGTGCAGCGGCGTCAGCGGCGGCGGATAGCGGGGCGACGGCGGTCTGTCGTGCCGACGTCGAGTGAGCAGCGGCGGTCTGTCGCGCGGCGGTGGTGGCGGTCTGTCGGGGGAGGGGAGCAGCGAGATCGAGCCCGCCAGCGGGGGAGTCTGTCGGTCGAGCAGCGGGGTGAGCTCACTCCACCGCCGGGTGGCCTGTCGGCAGGTGCTCACCCGGTGATGGGAGGGGAGGGGTGCAGGAGCCGGGGGAGCAGGGAGGGGAAAGATGGGCAGGTGCTCCGTGTACCGGCGGGGGAGGATGGTGCCGGTGGGTGCCGGTGGGTGCCGGTGGTAGAGGACTCACCAGCGGGGAGGGCAGTTCCCACCACCGGGGATGATCCCCTCACGAGAAGCAGGGTGAGTGGTGAGAGAAGGGTTAGCGGTCAGAGGTGGAGTCGCTTCTTAGAATGCTTGTGCCGGGAGAGCAGGTCTAACAGTAAAAGAATCTGTAGAGGTTAGAGAAGTCAAGGAAGCTAAAGCATCTACGGCATCCGTAGCATCCGACCCTTCGAGAACATCTAAGAAGGTGGAAGCAGGGAAGGGACCGAGCAGGTGGATCGGAGAGAACAACAGAGAAGCAATAGCGAGTCGGGTCAGGTAGAGGCGGAGTGAGAGGAAAGATCATGAGAGGGGTGAGTGAGCAGCGAGAGACCTCCGTGGCGGTGAGCCCCGGTAGAGAGCCGTGAGCAGAGAGAGCGGGTGAGGTAGGGAAACCACCGTAAGAACAGAGAACAGAAAGAGCACAGATACCAGCGTCAACAGCCGTTGAATCGGTGTTCACAGCAGGCGATCGAGGTGCTTCAGCGGGTGTCGAGTGGGCGGCAGTGGCCCCGGTCAGCGGGAACAGAGGCCAATACACCCGTGCAACCGGGGCAAGAGGCGGCAAAGGTCGGGGATGCTACCGAGACAGTAGTGGGAGAGGGTGCCGGAGATGGGGCGGCATCTCCTACCGGTGTCGCACCGTGAGCAGGTTCGGTGAGCGAGCTCGTCGAGGATGCTCTTTACGATGGGACGTAGTAGGCAGTGCGCTCGTCGCGATCGTTTTCGAGCAGCGAGCCCGCCGGGAGGTGTGCCATTTTCCAGACCGTATTGAAGTCGCTCGACGAGCCGAGCGTGTTGATGAGCAACGCTGGGAGAAATACCGCCGCTGCAAGCCCGGAGAACGCTACGACCGCCGGAACCAGAACCAACGTCAGCGAGAGAAACGGCATGATCGTGACGAACACCGTTTCAAATCGGGTCTGTGGTCGCCCGTAGGTTGTGACGAACGGCGAGAGCGAGTACCAGTCCCAGCCAAAGCGGACGTTCAGGCCGTAGAGATACCCACCGAGGCCGTGGAGAGCCTCGTGGACCGGGTAAATCCCGAGCGACGAACAGACGATCAAGATGTAGAGCGCCGGGTTAGCGTCCTGTAGCGTGATGATCGCAATCGCAACCCGCTGGAGATTCGGCGTTCCGTGAGCGAACCACGCGAGCGCGGCGAACAACAGCGCCAGCGTGAGCCGGAATAACCGGTTGAGCCAGAACACACGCGGTGGTACGTCGATCTTCGGCGCGTGGTAGTCGTAGCCCGCCGGTACTTCGAGCAGGTCAACCATATGATTACCTCGATTACAGGAGCCAGCAGCAAAGAAGCATCGACTATAGTGTTCAGCAGAGGTCCTCATACACCCACCAGACAATCTCCCCGCCAGTTGCCAGAAGTACCGTGCAAGATACAGAGCTTATATCTTGCACCTGGCCTTTGTCGGTATCTCTTGCCTTCCTACTCTCGGGTTGACCCTGTAAGCAGGGGAGTGGCTGCTGGCAGGGTCAGGGCCGTGGTGCACCCATAACTACAATAATACGCATGATAGATGGGGCAATTATGGAAACCACCTCTCAGACGGTACTTAATGAATACTTCTGGAAGCGCCACGCTAATCCAAAAAGTGGGTGGTCACGAACGGTGACTCTCCCTCTATTGATTTACGCCATCATCGGTCGTCGATGGAAGCTTCTCCTCGCAGTAATTGTTTTCACAATCATCAATCCACTATTGTTTCCTGTACCTGACAATACGGATGCTTGGATGACGAAAGTCGTCCTCGCTGAACGCTACTGGCGGAGCCACGAGACCGACATTGGCTTACTCAACATACTCAATCTCGCAAATGTGCCGATAACGTTGTACGCTATCTATGCAGCCTATCGACGGAATATCGGTGGGGCGACTGTCGCAACATCTCTTTCAATGACACTTAAGTTCGCGTTCGTCGCGGCTTTGGTTCGACGTTTCGAAGACGATCTCTCCGAATTTGATTAGTCATCCATCGAGGCTGCTCTCACGGCCCCACGAGGGGCCGGAGGACTGGCGGGATAAGGATGAGCGTGGAACGTGCAAGATGCGCGGTCTATTCAGCGCTATCGTTCAGAACTACCGTACCTCTGCCAGTTCTTGCCTGACCGATTCAGAGGGTGTATCGGTAACCGGGGGGATCCACCTTCAGGTTAGGATGGGTTAGACCGTATGAGCTGGCGACATACGCGGGATTGGTCTCTCTCGGATGCGGGGTTGGTGTCGAACTGGACTACGACTGCTGTGCAAGCCCGTCCGTTGATCCGGTGTAGCTCGGACGCGGCTGGTGGTGGCGCCCCTTTGACGTCAGGTGGTCGACGACGTACTCCGCATCCCTGCCGACGCCGGTGAAAAGCCCCGATGTCGCCGCGTACAGGAAGAACAGGCCGACAAAGTAGAGGCCCGGCTGGTCGGGGACGACGCCGCGTACGTGGACGGGCTCTTTGGGCTGTCCCTTCCCGTCGAAGATCGGGAGTTCTATCCACGAGAAGTTCGGCCGGAAACCAGTGCACCAGATGACGTTCGCGACGTCGAGGACGTCGTCATCCCCCACGACTGGGCGACCGTCCCGAACGCCGGTCGTGCGAGGTACCCGCTCGACGCCAGCAGCGGCTAAGTCACGTGGTTTGACCCGGACTAGCTGGATGCCCTGGGACAGCATCTGTGAGCGCTTTCGCCGCCCGATGGGCGTCCCCGTCGTGAGGACCCTATGAAAGAGCACCCGCATGACGAACGGGATCCCCAGGTGACGGCCGAACCACGAGTCGACGTCGAACGGCACGTGGCCGACGTCCCGGCCCGACAGCCACGTTTCGTGTCCGGTGGCAACATCGAGGGCAATCTCAGCTCCGGAGTTACCCGCCCCGACGACGAGTACGGGCCCGTCCTGGAGTTGATCGGGGTTGCGGTAGTCGCGCGTGTGCAACTGGACGACATCGTCGGAAAGCTCCGACGCGAACTCCGGGACCTTCGGGACCTGATAGCTCGCCATCGCCACGACGACGTTGTCTGCCTCGAATTGCCTGTCGCCGGCGCTCACGAGAAAGCCATCGCTGCTCCGTTCCAGCCCGTCTACGCGCACGCCGAGTTCGACGGGCAGGTCGAACCGCTCGGCGTAGGTCTCGAGGTAGTCGGCCACCTCGTCCTTCGTGGGGAAGGCGTGCGGTGAGCCCAGGTAGGTCATCCCCGGCAGGCGCGAGTAGCGGGCTGGCGTGAACACCCGGAGCGAGTCCCAGCGGGCCCGCCACGGGTCGCCGACGCGGTCGCCCGCGTCGAGGATGACGAAGTCCTCGTCGTGTTGCTGTAAGTAGTACCCGGTCACCAGTCCGGCCTGACCGCCACCGATGACGACGGTGTCGTGTCGTTCGATCATGTGTCCTTCCTCGGCTAACCGTACGCGCCCGAGGGAAGTGATGATGCCGCCTGCAGGAATTCACGCCCTGAAATCTCGGGCAAGTCGGGGGTCCGCTACGTCAGCGGCTCCCGGCTGATTGGTTTGCCAGTCCAATGGCGGCGATCGTCGCCAGTGGCGTTACGAAGGGGTGCGAGATTCGAAGGCGGCGGAGTCTAACGGGGTTGCCTCCGCACGAACCTCTTCGAAGACCGAGATGGCCCACTCGCGGGCCTCCGGGGCGTCGGTATCGATGACAGCTACGAGTGCCCCGGTGTCGGCGTCGTGACAGCAGATGCCGGCTCGGTCGTCCACGATGCCGAGGCCACAGCGGTCGCCGTCGGGGAGGTGGTCGTGGACGAGGATGGTCGCGTTCTCGCTGTCGGCGACTTCCATGATCCGGTCCGGGTTCCAGGCGAATGTCCCTTCCAAGGCCTCGGGTGTGAACACGTACTCGAACGTCATTCCCTCGAGGACCGCACCGCAGGCCGTCTCCAGGTTACTCGACTTGTAGACGATGTTGTCGAACCCGCGCAACGACGAGGTCGAGCCGATGAGATGGCCGAGGCGCTCGACAGGCTCGTAGGGATACCCTGGCCCAGGGTAGGAGACCACCGCGTCGGCAAAGAGGCCGACAGAGAAACCCGGCATCTCAACCGGCAGCCACTGCCAGACTTCGCGGAGCTTCTCTTCGATCTCCATCGCGCCCCGGAGAGCTAGGAACCGATCAGCGACGTACTCACCGAGGGGGCTCAGTCCGTACGTGGAGCCGTCCCTGACGAGCCATCGACGCTCGCTGAAGTCGGCGAGCACCCGTCCGATGGTTGGCGAGGAGGCACCGGAGGCTTCACACAGCTCTCGACGATCGGTCGGTCCGTCGCGCAACGCCTCAAGGACGCTGACCCGGTGGGCCGACATGGCCAAGAACTGGATAGTGTCGATACCTGGATTCATATGAGATATAGGATGGCGAGGAGCTTAGCGTTTCGGCGTGGAGACAGATGGCTCTACATTCGAGGGCCTCGGGAAGATTGAGTGGCGTGTCCACCGCCTGCTTCCCAGCCCACCCCGATGGTTGCGATGCACCTCGGTCGCGGTAACGTGGCAGTCACCATTTGCTGCAATCGCGCCGGTATCTTGCACGGGACATTCCCGACTCACTCAACTGCTGTCAGAAGCGCCGTGCAAGATTCAGAGGATCTATTTAGTGATCAGGCGGGTCTCAAGCGGGACCTCGTTCGTGATCATGTCCACAAGCGGTGAGGTCGCTTCGACGTGGTTTTGCAACTCCTGAAGCTCGTCTTCGGTGGCGTCAGCGTCCACGGACACCGTACAGGTAATCGACTCGTAGCCCGGACGGACATCCTCAGAGATACCGAGGAATCCTCGGAGGTCGACGTCGCCCTCCATTTCGAACCTCTATCAGTACGTACTGCCAGATGTTCATGCCGTCTGACGTCGTTCGGGCGTTTCTCGATGATCTTGGAATCGCGACCGGAGGTGAGGAGTGATGCGAAACGACCGGAATAACGCTTTAACGTGTCGCGACCGGAGGATACAGCCATGAGCTCAGAGGTGGAACGGGACGCCGAACGAGTGAACGAAGAGATGATCGCGGATGCGTCTCTCTGGATTCGGATCTACGAGGACGGCGAGGCCGTCGGTGTCGTGAACATCGACCGCCAGATCGCCGACTATCGCGGTGCCTCTGAGCGTGTTTCGCGGACACTCGATCGGATGGAGGAGGAAGGGCTCACCTACCGTGGACCGGTCCCCCAGGAGGAGCAGCCCGAAAACGAGTGGCGGACCATGACGACGAACTACGAGCGCTCAGGCGAGGGACTCGGCCAGTACCTCCTTCGCGAGATCGAGCGCGCCAGAAACGACGGACTCGACATTTCGGGCGAACCGATCGGGTTCGTCCCCGAAGACGAGTAGAACCACGAACGAGCGGACTGTCGCTGATTCTCGGCGGTCGATCGCGAGCAGCGGAAGCCACGGAGAGTGAGTGCCGACAGCGGTCGCGCCGCGGGCCGCCGCGCCGCTGGACTTTCTTACCAAACATCCGAACGCACATTCCCGTCTGAGTGTTAGGTAAGAAGCGTGGCAAGCGGCGGAAAGCGGCCCCACGCCGTCTGAGAAAGGGATAAGCTTGTCATGCATGAAGAGCAGCACAGCACTTGACTACACCACCGTTTCCGGAGGTTCCATAGCCCACCCCAGTGCTTCCGGAGGTTCCTGACGTGGGGTGAGATTTCCGGAGGCGCACTTCCAAATCCAGGAAAACGCAAGACAGAGTAGGGATTGGTCGGATTCACACACACACCCTCCATTGTTTCCGCAGGTTCACCCCAAAGAAGGTGGGAAAGCTATCCGGTGCCCATTTGAATGGAAACGCTTAATACGCCACGTTGCTCACCAAACCCGTAGTGGGAATAAAAGGAAAGTAAAGAGACTCTCTCTTTACTTGGGAAGGGTTCTTGTTTGAAACCCTCCGGAAACAGTGGAGGGTGTGTGTGATATTCAGTGCAATTCAACCGCTGTATGGTGAATCTCTCTGTTCATCTCCACATCCTCCGGAAACGACACCCCACGTCAGGAACCTCCGGAAACGGTGGTGTGGGAGAATGCAAATCAATCAGGATCTCTCCAGCAGATCTCGCAATAGAAATTCTCCGAGTAGGCTACTGATCTACCATTTCTTCAACGCTCTTGTGTACTCCAATAGTCTCTACAGTGTCACTAAGGGCAGAAAGTATCTCTGTCGTGGAGTGGTTCAATGAATGTACTTTGTACTGGCCACCGGAAGAATCGTGCTTAACTTGAGAATCTAGAATATTCAACTCATCTAACCGTCCGTAGTAGTCTCGTGCTCGACGTTCCGATACAGGGTCCTGTCCGATAATCTGGGTAAAGTCAGTATACCGCTCATAGAGCATTGACGAAGTAATTTCTTCGTGATCTCGCTCTTCCAAGACGGCAAGTGCATAGACTACGGTTTTTATATTCTCGGGAAGATCGGCTAAGACAGACAAGGACCGTTGGGTCTCGTACTCATCCATTGCTTCCTTGATAAGCTCCTCAGTAACGTGATCCTTGCCTCGTTCGCGAGCGTAGTCACCAGCAATCCGAACTAAATCTAAGACCATTCGCGCATCGCCACTATTCTTTGAACCCATAGCAGCTGCGTATGATATCGCACCATCCGTAACGACGTCATCATAGAACGCAGTTTTGACACGTTGACTGAGAACTTTTTCTAGTTGCGTAGCATCGTACGGGGGAAATTCTATAACCCGCTCTCGAAGAGACGACCGGACATCTGAGGAGAGATTTTCTCCAAACGCTGTATCTGTGCTGATCCCAATCAATCCAAGCTTCGTCTCACTAAGATCACCGTAGCTACCGGCTCGAGTGGTCTTGTAGAGAAATGTATCTATATTCGCCACATGGTCGATTTCATCCAGGACTATGAGAGCTGTGCCTCCAATCTCGTCTAGTTGTTCGAAAAAGACGGAGTATACTTTGCTTTCAGGATGACCTGTAGAAGGGAGATAATCTTCGGAATTTGGGATAAGCTGATTTGCGAGCTCAATCGTGAGCTGATATGATGTGTTTATACCTTCACAATTGATGTGGAGAGCTTGGAATTCAGTTTGTAGGTTTTCAGAAGATCTGAGTTGATTCAAAACCCAGTGAGTGACAGCGGTTTTCCCCACGCCGTTTTGCCCATAGAGAAATACGTTATCGGGGTTTTCCCCTTTGTAAACTGGCAGGAGTGAGTTAATGTACTC
The DNA here is from genome assembly GCF_000336915.1 of Halococcus saccharolyticus DSM 5350. NCBI lineage: Archaea > Methanobacteriati > Methanobacteriota > Halobacteria > Halobacteriales > Halococcaceae > Halococcus > Halococcus saccharolyticus. Next base: position 38,146 of record NZ_AOMD01000029.1, read on the forward strand.
CTCTTTTTTCTCATCGCGGCCGACAATCTCTGTTGGAATATACTCATCAGCTAGCGCATCACGCTGTGCAAATATCGCGCTTTCTGTTAGATTGTCAAAGGCAGATGGCATTTCTCTCTCCCGTACGTTGGTAGCGTCGTACATGGTCAGCTACTAAAAGCCTTCGACCGGCGTTTCCGTGGGTTCCGTAGGTCGGGGTGTATTTCCAGAGGTTGGGATGCAACCGGTCCCCATTGTTTCCGTAGGTTCCGTAGCCCACACCACCGTTTCCGGAGGTTCTGTAGGTCAGGAGTGTATTTCCAGAGGCTGGGATGCAACCGTACTCCATCGTTTCCGTAGGTTCCGTAGCACACACCACCGTTTCCGGAGGTTCTGTAGCCCACACCACCGTTTCCATTGGTTCCGGTATTGGTTGTTGCAGACGTAGAAGCCATCAATCTCCTTTCTTGAGGATACGCCTGAGTAGGGGGAAAAAGCGTAGCTTTCATACTGATTTTGGTCCCGTTGCGGAGTTATCTTGGTTCTCAGATTCATTAATGGACAGAGAATTTTCCGACCGATGGAGACACCGTCCGTGCTGGTGGCTGCTACGAAGAAGTTCATCCACCTCATCGAGATCGGTATCGGCGAAGCACCACTGACAAAGGTCGTAGAACTCGGTGAGGGCACCATCTGGATCTGTAATAATCCACTCAGAGTCAGTCTCCTTCAACCGACAACTAGGCTGAGGACCGTCATCAGGAGACGTCGCAATACGACAATTCCGGCTGTGGTCAAAGGTTTGGTTAATCATATTTATGAAACCTCACTTTTTCACTCTGTGAGATAGATATCATTGATCATCAGCTCCATCAAGATTGACATCATCTGGATCTAGGCTTGCTAGCCTCTGAGCGATGGTTTTTACCCCGTCTGATTCCGGAGAATAGAATCCATATCGTATAAGCCACTTCCGAGCTGTTGACGGAGCAATATCGAAGTGATCTGCCGTGCCAATGATCGTGCTCTCTCGCTGAAACACGCTTTCTAATATCGAAGGATTCCGATAATCGTCATACTCGGAGGGTTTACTCGGAGTGATGGACGTGCTCATGTGGCACCTCTCTGAGTCGATTTCTCAGTCGTACGGATCGCGGTTAGGCACTTTTCTTGCCTGTCCGGGGAGTTTTTACATACTACCCGGATGTAGCGATTTTTGCTCTGGTTCATGATAGGTCATGCCAGAGACCGCTTGGGCGGGTCCGCCGGCTACGGTATGCGTAGTATGTCCGCCGGACTCACTTTCGGAATCATCAGCCGAATCGAGGTATGTGGCTGGGTGCCCGTGCATGGCCTCTCGCGGAAATCAGTTCGATACAGAGAGGGTTATTCCCGCCGGGGTTGACACCGTAAAAGTGAATGGAACGAGTAAATTTTAAACAAATTACCACCGAGCACAGTATGCGAGAATTAGCAAACCTCGCAGGGTGCTAATTCCCTTCCCTCAAGCGCGAACCCCGAAGGGGTGAGCGGTAGGGAGAGGATACAGCGCCCGTCATCTTCCGTCAAAATTAAACCAGAATCATTACTAATCGCCAGCCCTAACGTCGATATGTTGTGTACTACGCTTACAAGTATCGACTCAAGCCTACTGCCGCTCACCGCGAGCAGTTATCGTGGACCGTCGATACTTGTCGGCAAGTGTACAATCATTTTCTGTTTCGGTTGAATCAGCACGAGGAGACACCTGCCATGACCACGCTCCGGTCGGAACTACCCGACCTCAAGCAGTGATGGGACGAGTTGAACGACGTGTATTCGCGCACGTTGCAGGTCGTGCTCGAACGTCTCTACGACAACCTCGAAGGGTTGTCCCAATTGAAAGAGAACGGCTACCGCGTCGGTTCGCTCAACTGGAAACCGCCGCGAGAGTACCAGTCGTTCACCTACAGCCAGCGCGGCTTCAAGCTCGACAAGAAGGGCGGTCGCGCTGTGCTCCACCTCTCGAAAATCGGTGACATCCCTATCGAACTCCACCGCAAAATACCCGACGACGGACGCCTCAAACAGGTCACGGTGAAGCAAGAACCTACCGGCGAGTGGTTCGCCACGTTCGGCGTCGAAGTGGACCGCGAACCACCCGCAAAGCCCGACAATCCCGAGCGGTGCGTCGGCATCGACGTGGGCGTCCTGAAGTTCGCCCACGACACCAATGGGTTCGCGCTCGGGTCGCTTGATCTGTCCGACGAACGGAACCGTCTTGACCGCGAACGCCGGAAGCTCTCGCGGAAAGAACACGGATCGAACAACTGGGAACGCCAGCGAAAAGTCGTCGCCCAACGGTACGCCGACATCAAGCGAAAACGACGTGACTTCCTCCACCGCGTGTCGGCGTACTACGCGCGGGAATACGACCTCGTGGCGGTCGAAGACCTAAGCGTTCGCGGGATGCTCGAAAGCCCGTCGAACAGTCGCAACATCGCGTCCGCCGCATGGGCGACGTTCCGCCGGATGCTCGCGTACAAATGCGAGCGCGAAGGCACACACTTCGTTGCGGTCGAACCGGCGGGAACGACCAAAGAGTGTGCCCAGTGTGGCGTCAAGACGGACAAGCCGCTGTGGGTCCGCGAACACTCGTGCCCGGCCTGTGGGTTTGAAGCCGACAGAGACGTGAACGCTGCCGTCAACGTCCTTTCTCGCGGTCTTGCCGACGTAGGAGTGGTTCACTCCGAACGAACGCCTGTGGAGACTGCGCTCCCTACGGGAACCGACGTTTCGCCGGTTCCTGCAAAGCGCGTCCTGGAAGCAGGAAGCCCCGCCCTCAACGAAGCGAGCGTGAAAGCGCGAACGGAGTAGGGTGGAGTAGTTCACCCCAGCTGCTAACGATTTCTCGTGGTTTCGAGATACTGCCAACTACCAATCCACAATCAGTCAGCAGTGGTGGCGAGTTGATCGGTTTCGTCGCCGATCGCTTCGGAGGGGTGTTTGGATTCCGCCCGGTAGGATTTGTAGAGGTCGGTTCCCCATTCGATTAGTGCGTCGTTCGAGGAAACGATCATCGCGATTTCTCCACCGTCGCCGACTTCATTGTAGGCTCCGACCGCTACTTTTCGATCGTCATAGAGGCCGACCCCGAGGGTGTGGGAGTAGTCGAGGTAGCGCGGTTGATAGTTGGCGTACAGGGATTCATCAGCCGCGAAGGCTGTCTCTTGTTCGTTGCGAATATCCTTGAATGTCTCCCAGTCGATGACAGACTCGCCCTCAATACCCATGTCGAGCATCATCCGGTACGCATGAAACAGCACTGGATTGTAGATCGAAACGACACACCGAAACCGGTTGGTTCGCAAGTCACAGAGCCTAAGCGCTCTCCAGAGCGCCCTGGCCTTTTTCCCGGTATCGGAAGCGATCACGTACGCATCCTCGAGTTCATGGACCGGGAACGTTGCATCCTCCGGCGGGAGCCGCTGTAGCCAGTTGGCTTTCTCGATCAGCTGTTCTACTGCCCTCGCTAATTCATCGTAGGCAACCAGGGCCTCCTTGCCATCTGCCGTTAAGGAGAGCGAGTCCGAATCTTCGGCCACCCACCCGTATTCGACGAAGGAATCAAGGGCTCGTCCGATGGTTGATCGCGATGGCGAACCAGAGATGGCGGAATCCAGATCACACGCTCGGCTGTTCGTCTCGTAGATCGTTAGAAGGGCTTTGATCGGGTATTCCGACCGACTCAGATACGCCAATTCGTCGCGTCCAACGGGGTCGAGGCTGTCCTTGATGGACTCGGCGAGCACTTTTCCGCCAGCAGTGATTTCGATACCCGATTCGTGGGACTTGACGAAGCCACGGTCGTTCAGGACCGCGATATGATTCGACGTCGTTTGTCGAGAGACGTTGCTATAGTCGGCTATCTCGCTGCGAGTCGTGGGCTGAGGTAGTCTTTTGGCCGCATAGAGGACATCGTAACGATCGGTGTCGACGATCTCGTTGATAACGTCTCGGATCACCAGTTCCTCTTTCGTTAGTGGGTTTCTCGCCTGCCTCATGATTCACCATCCGATTGGGGTCACGTCGTATGCTTGCATTCATTATTGCGAATCATCTCGTCCGACTTTAAGCGCACGGCCATATGGTAAATACATCGATATTTCGTCAATTGACGAATACCCTCTCCTCGTAGTTGCGAACGAGTAAACTCGTTACAAATTTGGGGCGATAGGATTGCCTTTATTTGGGTGGTGTGTGGTGAATCGATCATGCCTCAGAAGTCTACAGTGCCTTCCCCGGAGGGGTATCCTGTTATCGGACATGCGGCTCAATTCGCGCGCAGCCCCTTCCATTTTGTCGAGAATGCAATAGAGGAATGTGGCGACCTCTATCGGATGGAATTGCCGGGAACTGACGTCTATGTGATGGCTCATCCGGAGCACCTCAGACGGGCTCTCGTGACTGATATAGACTCATTCGGGAAGACAGACGATTTCCAGCGGGTTTTCGGCAACGGGTTGCTCTCGACGGAAGGCGAGCAGTGGAGTCGCCAGCGGGAGATCATGCAACCGCTATTCGGGCGTGATCGGATTAGTGGGTACGCGCCGTACATGGTCGAGGCGACCGAACAGCGGCTTTCAACGTGGCCAGACGGCGAAACTCGGGATATGGAATCCGAGATGCAGGACCTCACGCTCGAGATTTTGTTTGCAACCCTGTTCGGGCGGACGCTCTCACCAGGGGAGGGTGAGAACCTTCGCGAAGCGTCCGATGGACTCAATCGGTGGTTCACGCCGACGTCGTGGCTCATGCCGCCGTGGGTGCCGACCCCCGCTCGCAGGGAGTTCAGCGAGTCCTCGGAGCGACTCAGAACGGAGGTCGATCGACTGCTTGCCGAGCAAGCATATGGAAGCCAGCAGACCGACGACGATCGACCGAATGGCCTAATCGCGATGCTTCAACAGGCACGCGAGGCGAGCGGTGAGGATCACATGAGCAAAGATGAGGTCGAGGACCAGATGCTCACGATGATCTTCGCGGGCTACGAGACGACCGCCGCCGCACTCGCGTTCGCCTGGTTTTCGCTTGCGACCAACCCCGAGATTCGCCGCGAGTTCCACGACGAACTCGACACCGTGCTCGACGGCGATCTTCCGTGCCCTAAGAACGTCGACGATCTAGAGCTCACCAATCGGATCGTGAAAGAGACACTCCGGCTTTACCCGCCGGTACACACGATTCCCCGCCAGACGACCGAGCCGGTCGAGGTGGATGGCTATCGGATTCCGGGCGACGAACAGGTGCATCTCTCGGTGATCGCGCTTCACCGAGACGAACGGTACTACGACGAACCGAAGTCGTTTCGTCCCGATCGGTGGACGGGCAACTTCGAGGAAGAACTCGACGAGTACGCCTACGTTCCGTTCGGCGGTGGTCGGCGAACGTGCATCGGTCGGGACTTTGCACTGCTTGAGGCGACCCTCGTGCTCGCGAGGATCGGGCAGAATTATCAGTTCGATTGGATGGGCGAAGACACGAACATCACGATCGAGCCGGAGATCACGACGCAAACGAAAAACGGGCTTCCGATGCGGATTCGCAAGCGTTGATATAGTGTTTAGCAGAAGTCCTCATACTCCCACCGGACAATCTCCCCGCTAGCTGTCAGAACTGCCGTGCAAGATACAGAGGCTGTATCTCGCATTGGCCTCTGTCGCTGTCTCTTGCCCTCTTATCAAGTGAGGCATGGCTGCCTCACTCTCTCTATAGGGACAGCCAGTAACGACCCAACTGAGTCGCCACTAATATCATCGTTCACGCGCTAAAAGCATCAATCAGGCTTCAGTCGTGAGAGGCGCATCGCGTTACCCGTCACACCCAGACTCATCCCCATATCACCCACCACGACTGCGAGCGCAACACTCACGTATCCCAGCGGGACACCGACAGCGAGTAATGCCTTCGCACCGAGACTCGCCCAGATGTTCTGCCGAATCACCCCATTTGCCGTCTGCGACAGTCTGTATAGGTACGGCAGTTTCCCAATGTCGTCGCCCATCAGTGCGATATCAGCGGTTTCGAGGGCTGTGTCCGTCCCTGCTGCACCCATCGCAATGCCGATATCAGCGGCGGCGAGTGCGGGTGCGTCGTTGATTCCGTCGCCGACCATCGCAACCATCCCGTGTTCGGCCTGCAATTTCTCGATAGCCTCCACCTTTTGATCGGGCAGCAGTTCAGCGCGGTACTCGTCGACGCCGACCTGCTCGCCGATGGCCCGTGCAGTTCCCTCGTTATCGCCCGTCAGCATCACTACATGGCCGACACCGCGTTCATGCAGACGCTCGACCGCACGCTGCGAGGTCGAGCGTACTTCGTCGGCGATTGCAATACCGCCTACCAACTCCGCGTTTGTTCCAACGAGGACGACTGTTCGACCGTCTCGCTGGAGTTCTCCGAACACATAGTCAATGAATTCTTCCTGCTCCGAAGGAGGGTCCCGAGAGATACCTTCCGAGACGGTCCCTCCATCGGTCACGCTGCGAGCTTGCGAAAGGTCAAAGCCGAGTTCCTCGAATAGTGCTGGCTTGCCTGCATAGTATGTCTCACCGCCGATTTCGGCTTGGATGCCTTTTCCAGTCAAGCTCTCGAAATCAGACGGAACGGGGAGATCAGTGACATCAGCCTCGTCCGCACGAGTGAGGATCGCCTCGGCAATCGGATGTTCACTGCGCTGTTCCAATCCTGCGCCATATCGAAGTACATCCGTCTCGCTGTGCTCTCCAAGTGGGACGATGTCGGTGACAGTGAGTTCACCCTTCGTGAGCGTCCCAGTCTTGTCCAGCGCAACAGCGTCAACCTCACCCATCGCTTCGAGGTGGTTGCCGCCCTTGATCAGCACGCCGTTTTTCGCAGCACTCGTAATCCCGGAAACGACCGAGACGGGCGTCGAGATGACGAATGCGCATGGACACGCGATGACGAGCAGGGTCAGTCCACGAATGAACCACGTCTGCCACGGCCACCCGAGCGCGAGTGGCGGCACCGCTGCCGTGAGGATCGCCAGCACGACGACTGCGGGCGTGTAGTAGCCCGAGAATCGGTCGACGAACTGTTCCTGTTCGGTTTTCTTCTCCTGAGCGCCCTGCACCATCTCAATGATCTGCGAGAGCGTCGAATCGCCCGCTATCGAGGTAGCCTCCACTTCGAGATAGCCTTCTTGATTGATGCTTCCAGCGTACACTTCTTCGCCCGGGGATTTGTCGACAGGAACGCTCTCCCCAGTGATCGGTGACTGGTCGACCGCGCTCTCTCCCTCAATGACCGAGCCGTCAAGCGGAATCTTCTCGCCGGGACGGACAACAACGGTCTCACCCATTTCCACGTCTTCAGCTGGCACGGTCACCTCGTCGCCATCCCGGCGGACCGTAGCCTCATCCGGTGAAAGCTCCATCAGCTCACGCAGCGAGTTGCGTGCTCTGTCCATCGCATAGTCTTCAAGCAGTTCTGCGATGCTGAACAATACAGCCAGCGTCGCGGCTTCAACGAAGTAGCCGATGCCGGTGGCGGCGATGATCGCTGTCCCCATCAGGAGGTCGATATCGAGGCTCCGATTGCGTGCGGAGTAGTACCCGCCGCGAACGACAGGATACCCGCTGACGGCGATTGCGACTAGGAACAGTCCATCCGCGAGCGTGAGTGAATAGCCGAGAAGGGTCGCCACCTCAGGATTCTGGCTGGCAAGGACGAACTCAAAGAGGAGACCGAGCACGACGAACGCCGCTCCGATCCACGTCTTGATCGCGCGCGAACTCGTCCAAATTTCCGCCGGAGGTGCAATTTCCATGTCATCGGCGGATTCTTCATCAGGACCGTCTTCGCCGCCAATGACTTCATAGCCCGCACCCTCGATGGCCGCAACCACGTCGGCCTCGGCGGCACGGTTAGGATCATAGGCCACCGTGGCCGTGCCTGTCGTGGGTTGCAGGGTGGTATCAGTGACCCCATCAACGCGCTGGAGACTCTTGTCTACTTTCTGCGCACAGGAGGGGCAGTCCATCTCTGGAACGGTGAGCCGGACGGACGACTCTTGTGTCTGCTCACCGTCGTTTTCCCGCTCCGCTGCGTCTACAGTTTCGGTCATCACTACGAGATAGGGCAGTCAACTCGATAAGCGTTAGTTGGAAAATTCCAATCCGGGGTCAGAGCGGCGTTGACAGCTCGTCTGGTAGCTGCTCACGAGCGACGTACCGCTTTGCCAAGTGTTCCTCCGCCCGCCGGAGTCGGTAGGTAAGCGTCGACCGTGGCGCGTCAAGATGCCCAGCCAACTCAGACACATCGACCTCCCGTGGTGACTCGTAGTAGCCGTGTTCAACGGCGGCCCGGAGAGCCGCTTCCTGCTCTGACGACAACTCGGTTGCACTGTCGTCCCCCTCGCTCGCCGGTGTCGAGGTAGCTGTTGTTCGGAGCATCTCCATCTGCGCGCAGTCGCCGACAGCAGTCTTGATCTCGTCGAAGAATGCACTTACATTGCCTTCGTCGGAATGAATGATGCGCCACGTGTAGTGGCGACTCTCGTGGCGCGTATCGAACAGCAAGCCGTTTCCGAGGTGATCGCGTGCGATGTGGGGGATGGACGAACAGAGGGGAGTGCGCTCCCAGTACGAGTAGAGAACGAGTGTGTCGTCGGTATGGTCGAGAACCTCTGTACTCTGAGTAGCGTCGCAGTCCTCGGTGGCGAGACAGTCCGCGTAGTAGTCGCTGTTGAGAAAAGCGTCTTCAATGTCGACGAGAGCATTGGACGTTCCTGTAGCGTGGTCAACCCGCCAGAGGCGGTCTTCGGTGACGTGGAGTGAGAGCGAACGAATCGAAGCATCTGGATAGTCAGCGAGAGTATCTGCCACCCTGTTGCATTCAGCCTCGTATTCGAGAGCGAAGACGAGTTCGCGCATGTAGTGCTGTAGGCGACACTGAGGCATAACACATGGCTTCGGGCCGTCCTGGTTCAGTTGTTGGGTCAGATCACGTCGTTGGGTTCATGAATCTCCTGCATCCGCTGTGCTTCGGCGGCGTACCGTTCTTGGAGGTCAGGGTCATCGACAGTACCGAGGTTATCCAAATCGGCATTGACGGCCGCTGTGGTGTCGCGCACGTCGGTAAAAGAGGTTAGTGCTCGTTCCTTCCGATAGTACTGCTCCCCGTCAGTGGTCGCATAGGTGAGGATGATTAGATTCTGCTCGTCGTCAGAGTATGTGCGTTCGACCAGCCACACACGCACGTTATCGTCCAGTTGATCCGGCATGTTCATCTGGTCGTCGCTCCGGGGATTAAATGGTATAGAAACGGCAAAAACAAATGATTGTCTACAATTCGGAGTTTGTCTATATAGTCGGTAGTTCCCATCGGATCAGAACGTAGTCAGGACTGATGAGGTTAGATTCTCAGAGAGCGTCTGGATGGGTGTGAAGTTCCTCTACCATCCAGACACCGTTCTTACGGTCTCTGACCTTGAAACCTTAGCGCTTGATCTCCACTCTGAGATCCCAATCCCCGGAGTCGAAGGCTGCGGCTTCGACTCCGGGATCATCCGACAGACGCTCCTTCAGGCCGCTGTCGATCAGAAGTCCATCAAGGCTGTCACTGACACCACTCGTGGAACGTACTCCGATGATTACACGCTTGCGCAGCTTCACACCGTCCCGCCCGCTGAACTCGAAGCCGTCGTCAACGATCTCCTCGTTCAACAGGCGGCGATGATCCTCGGCCTCGGCCCGAGGATCATCTGCCTCGACTTCGTCGATATCCATTATCACGGCTGTCCACACGCTGACGCGGGCGAACTCTGTCACACGAAGCCTCGCGATGGCACCTCCCAGTGCCATCGCTACCTCGCTGGATTCGTCCTCTGTCGGGCCAAACCACTCGTCGTCGCAATCACACCCGTCCGTGGTGACGAACCGAAAAGCGACGCGGTCGAGCGTCTGCTCGACCATGTCGCGGTCCTTCCGTTCGACATCACTGGGCTCCTTGCCGATCGTGGGTTCTACGACGGAACGTCGATCGAGCGACTGGATGCAGTAGCATCAGTCGCTCTTCCGATCGTCCGTGGCGGCGAACAGATGGCCGAGAAACTGAACACGACGGTTTCCTACTGGACGGAGTACGTGATGTACGAGGGAAGCGAGCGGGAACTGCGCTTCCCGCTCGCGGTCTGTGTCTCCTACCAGCACGGCAACCGAGGTAAACACGGCTTGCTCGTTCGAGCGTACGTGGCGTGCGATCTGACCGATCGCACGCCGAAAGACGTCGAAGCGCTCTACCGGAAGCGCTCGGCGATCGAGACAGCTTTCCGAACGATGCGTGAAGCACGCGCCCGAACCAGCACGACAGATCCAGTCGTGCGGCTGTTATTCGTTCTGGTGAGCTTTCTCCTGCGGAATCTCTGGCTGATCGTTCGATGGGGCGTGCTCGCCACGCCGCGACGCGGCGGGCGAGCACTGCCGGTCTGGTTCCGGTTCGAGGTTTTCCGAGAGTGGATCGATCACGCTCTCGATGATACCCTCCGCCGGAAGTGGGAAGCACCAACCAACGGTGTCGGTATCCCGGCGACTTACAGCCAGCTGGACGCGGGCTGAGATCGCCCGCGTCCAGCGGTAACCCTGTAACGGAGCGACGGCTTCGCATCTTGTTTGACGTGACAGCTCTCTCACTTCCGTGGAATCACCGTCTTAGCGTGCTTCAGTGAAGCGGCCTGTCTGATCTCTCCCCTCCCATCAAAAAATCGAGTCAGCAATCAGGACCGATGGGAACTACCGATAGTGCCGAATCGATGTCGGAGCTTAGGGAGCCGTGAACCCGACTTTCGACACGATCCCAGGGGTTTCGCATCGAGGAATTTGGCGTCCTATTTTCACACATCAGATACGACGACTGACCGATCTCGATGTGCAACATCGAACGGTTCACTTGTTGATTTCGTCCGAAAATGCGACCGTCGAGAGGGAAATAAAAAACTGGTTCCCGTAAATGGGCATTGAGTCACCCGATCAGAATACCGTTGACGAGCCAATGTGTAAGATACGCGCCCTCTATTCAGCACGGCTGCTGAGAACTACTGAGATACCGTCAAGAACACCGTGATCGACTCAGAGGCTATATCTCGCATCAGACCTCTGTTGCTATCTCTTGCCTCTTTATCGGTCCATACAGTCAATTTTCTTTGTCTTCGTCGACGAGGAGCGAACTCTTGACGAGGTTCTTGGTTGCCCGTCGGAACCGTTCGGAAAGTGCCTGGTGGGGTACGAAAAGCGGGATGAGCGACTTAGTGGTTGGAAAAGCTTCTCATCCCAATAATACGGACAGACGCGAGATACATAATACCAAAACAATTTCACAGAATGACAGAACCAAGTGAATAGCGCTAATCGTGAACTCCGTGAACTGCATTCCTCCACTCGGTTGTACGTCGAGAAGAGCGCCATCCTAATTTTGCCCATCAGATCTCGTCATTGAGTGCAGGCAGTATGCAAGATACGCGCTCTGTATCTCGCACGCTGATTTCAGCAGATAGCCAATCTGTGATATTGGAAAGTACGAAGACTTCAGCGAATCCCTATAGTCCGATCACCGTCGATGGTTTCGCAGCGGCGAGTCCGATTCTGAATATGGGGTAGGGGGGCGACAGAATAAGGCTTAAGCCGTATCTCTAAGCCGTCGATATATGGACTCGTGCGATGGGTGTGTTGAGCAAGCCTCCACACAGGACGGTACGAACCAGTGGGACGCCGTGCGGAAGCTTGCACAGTTCGAGGCGATGGCGGGGGACGGATCGGGACCGGATTTAAGCGAAACTATCTGCTTCTTTTTCGGCCTCGCTTTGTCGGATTTCGAACTCTACACGACGCTGCTGGATCATCAGCGGTCTACCTCACGCGAGCTCGCGGAGACGCTCGGCAACGATCGCAGCCTCATCAACAAACGGCTCTTGACACTACGGGAGGCCGACCTGGTAAATCGTGAGACGCACCCACTCAGTGATGGTGGCTACGAATACCGGTATCGCGCACAACCGCTCCCCGAAACGGTCGAGGAACTAAACGACGAAATCGAGGCGTGGTCCGAGGAGGCGGTGACTCGTTTCCAGCAGATCACGCCATCGACACCAGCCGACGGTTCTCCATGAGCGTTTTTCGGAGACTCCGGTCGGCTGTTGCCGATGTTCTCTCGTCGGTACGGGAACGCGCTCGCAGCGAGGACCGCGAGTACCAGGACATCGACGCCGACGAAGATTCGGAAAGTCTGCTCAGCGGTCGATCGGTGTCGATCAAGCGTGGTCGAGTGCTCCACGACCGCGACGACGACCAGGACAAGCAGCTACTCGCGACCGCCGTTCGCGAGCAGCGGGCGGATCAATTCGAGGTGCCCGGCAGCAGCCAGACAGTCGCCGACTATAACCCGGAGTATCCCGTTACAGATCGCGTGATCGAGGTCCGGTTTTTCGAGACGCTCGACGCTCACCTCGGAGAGTGGACCACCGAGAACGTCCTACGGCGCGAAGCAGACGGAACGCTCGACGCCGGAGATCCCTACTACTATCCCGAGAGCCGTGTCGAGGGCGCTCCCCAGCAGTCCCAGGACGCCGCGAGCGATTAAAGCGCGAACGACGGATAGATGATTTTCCCAAACGGATCGGAGCCGCCGACCGGCGCGAAGGCCGCCGCTCTTACCAAACATCCGAACGCGACAGGCCGTTAGATGTTTGGTAAGAACAGGCGACGGCGCTCGACGCTCGCGGTCGGCGAAACGGAGCAATCAGCCCAGTTCCGAAAACGGCAGCGAGTGGCGTCAACCCTGCTGCTTAGAGTGCGTCGATGCCTCCCTCACCGCCGCCGAAGTCCGCGCGCTCACTCCGACGCGGGTGGCCGAGCGCCCCGCACTCGGGACACTTGCGCCCGGCCTCGCTCTCGTTCCACTTGTTCGAGCACTCATTACACCGGGTTTCCGGGTCGCCACCGTCAGTTTCCGAGCAGTCCTGCGTGGTCGAAGCGTCAGTAGTGCGTTCCATAGGTGTTCACCGGGGCGTTCCCCCGTATCACCAATATACGGTCGGATAAACTTAAACCCTCCGGTATCGACTAACAGGGAGGGGGACAAAACCGCCGTGTCAGCCATTAGTTCACCAATTCAGCGGGGGTGAGATGTAGGTGATCGCTGTCAGGCAACTCCTCCCAAAACTCAAACTCCTCGCCGGTCGTCGGGTCAGTGATCGGGTAGCCCCGCCATGCCGTCATGCCGCCGTCTACCTCATCAACGACAGTGCGTTCGCCCTCAAAACCGACGCGAAGGAGTTTGTCGTCGTCGTTATCGTAGTGAAGCACCACCGCGCCGCCGGGATCAACGACGCCCTCGGGGGCCTCCTGATAGAGGCGCGTCTCACCGTTTTCATCGACCAGCGACCACACCGACTCGTCGGGGTCGAGCAGGTCGGTGTCAATCTGGAAGCGATCAACAGCGTCCGTGCCGTCAATATCTCGTACCATAGGTGTTCTCCGGGGCGCTCCCCCGTATTACCAATATACGGTCGTAAACGGATAAAGGTTCCGCTCCTCCCTTGCTCAGACAAGACTCATACCGCCGCTACCGCGAGAAATCAGCAATATGAGCAGATCGAACGACCGGTTCGCGAACCGAAGACGATGGGGATTCAGAGAACCCCTTGAACCAGCGCCCACACCGACGCGAGCGCGGTGATTGTCGTTAGTACCATTTTGACGGCTTTCAGCACCGTCATGCTGGTTTTTAGCCGTTCCTTCAGCGAGGGGCTTTCTTCATTCTCAGCGCCGTAACCGTGGCGGTCCTCCGGTGCTGAGTTACCGTATGTAAGTGCCATAGGTGTCCACCTCTACATTACCAATATACGGTCGAATTCACTTAAAACTGTCGCCTCTGGATTTGATTATCGGAGTAGTACGGCCTCAATCGCAGCGGGGACAGCCGTTCATTTTCAGGCCCGAGCTCAGTGATTCCATCCCGCAGCCCTCACACCGGTAGAACGTCTCTCCGGTGGGTTCGCCGTTGATTATCTCATCGTGGGGACCGGAAATCTCAGTCGTCGGGGTCGAGTCCTCGATTTGAGCGGGATCGAGGTAGTTCTCGACGGTCGCGATGTCGATCGCCCACTCGTCGCCGTCGAGAGCGGCTACCACGTCGTTTTTGAAGTCCTGATAGTGGTCGAACGCCACCGTGTCGGCGTAGTGATCGGCGAGCAGTGCGAGCGCCAACTGTGCGGGACCGCTGCCGCCGTAGCCCCATTCGAGGCCGGTCGGCGAGTGGTTTGCGAGGTCGGTGCGGGGATCGAGTTGATGCCCGTCCGGGCCGACCACGCGGTTGCGCTCGGTCGAGCGTCGGTATCCGGTGTAGGCGGCGTCTCGATCGTCAGTTTTGAGCTGTGCGTCGTCGTGGGACCGCTTTTCCGTCGTTGCCATAGGTGTTCACCGGGGGGCGCTCCCCCTATACTACCAATATACGGTCGGATACGGATAAACCCTTTGATCGAGTCCGGTGCTAATCACGCGACAGTAGCCGCAAGAGCAGCGAAAACGCCCGATCAGCCCACTGATTTAGTCGGTGTTTCATCCGGTGAGATCGCGCTCGGCAGTTACGAATCCGTCGGCGTTCGGACCTTCAACAATCGACATTCCGAACGTATCGGTGAGGAATCGGCAGGCAATCTCGCCGCCGCCCATGTTCACCACCACGTACTCGTACCCCTCAGCGGCGAACCGATCGAGCAGCGCGCTCATGACGGCAGTACCCATTCCCGTCCGCCGTTCGGCCTTGATGACCCGAAAATGGGTGATATTGACGCCGTTCTCGCCCAGCGGCTCGTAATCGTATTCGATTTTCGAGCGCGTCATCAGTACCCGTGATAGTGGGCCGAGTTCCGGTTAGACGCCACCGCCGAGCGCCAGTCATCCTCGGAGCGGTGGGCTTCGTAGTCGATCAGCCGGTAGATCGCCGTCCCAGCCCATTCACACTCGGGACAGAACGCCGAGGCGGTCGCGCCGTTCCCGGTCTAGGTGTAGTCTCGAAGTTCGACGCGCGAGTGCCCGCAGACCGGGCAACCGTCGCCGATTTGAGTGTATTGCGGCCCCACGTCGCCGGTCACGCTATCAGCGTGAATCCCGTGGTTCTCGCTCAGGATTCTCCCGACCTGTCGCCCGAGGTCTTGTAGGATGGTTTCGCGCTCTTGCTCGCCATCCGGCAGAGCAGCGCCGGAGACGCGGATCACTAGCTCGTCGGTCTGTTCCTCGCTGTCGTGGGTGGTGGCTTCTTCGTGTTCCATAGGTGTTCTCCGGGGCGTTCCCCCGTACTACCAATATACGGTCGGAAAAACTTAAACCCTACGATCCACGGGCGAGAAGTAGCCGCCGCTCAGTTGTTCATTCGTCGGCAGAGAACCGGACAGCCACGCCCGGATCATTCAGTTTTCCGCCGTCGCGGGCGACAGGCGGATCGAGAGAGCGGGCATCGAGAGTCGTGTCGTGATCGGCGAGTGCCGCGTCGAACGTCGCCGAGTCGTCCCGGTCGGGGAGCACCGCCCACCCGATCACGCGAGCGTCCTCGTTGAGTTTCACGCCCGAAGATTCGACACACTCGGCGGCGTTGAGTGCGTTCCGCAGGCTCACCATCCGTTTCACGCGGTCGGCGAACTGTTCCGCTGGCATGGCCGGGGGCTTCCCCGGCGGGCGATCGGTCGGTTCCATAGGTGTTCACCGGGAGCGGGATCGCCCCCGACATATCTACATTGTAGATATAGACACTTGAACCCGTCGATTCGCCGGAAGGCGGTCGAACAACCCAACCCTTAAGTGCATGACTCTACAATGTAGATATACGAGGGAACCCCCTCGGAGAACACCTATGGCAATCGCACAATCCGCAACCCTCGACGCCGGAGCCGACGAGAACAGCCCCGACATGGACGACCTCGACGCCGCGAAGCGCCGAGGCGTTCGTGCCCGCCGCGAGAGCATGATCGTAGTGCCCCAAACCGACGACGAGGGCGTGTGCATCGGCATCTACGACGTGCATAGCGAATCGGGCGAGCACTACATGGTCGTGCTCGATCAGCCCGAGTGTTGCGACTGTCCCGATACGGAGTATAACGGCGCGGAGAACTGCAAGCACCGCCGTCGGGTGGCCCTCGAAATCACCGAGGAAGGATGCCCGGCCCCCGGTCAGGAGATCGGCGACTACGCCGATACGCTCGACAGTCACCGCGAGGCGCTGCGCGAAGACCTCGAAACGGTCGCGGGGATGCTCGACCCGCTCGCCGACTAAGCGCCGCACGGTCGCCAACACCAGTCGCACCGTTCGTTCGCGAGCTCACAGCTGCTTTTCGCGCCGACTAGATCGGGAGATCGAGCCGCCAATCGGAGCAACCCCCGGAGGGCAAGGCAAACGCTTTTCAACTTGTCCCTGTCTACAACCGAGTGCAGAGGCCCCACCTCTGAACTCCATCCATAGGTGTTCACCGGGGGGCCTTTTGCATTCACTATCCTCCTAAGCGACAGCTATCGGCCCACAGCGGCGCGACGATCCACCGAATCAGTCAACCGCCGTTCGCCGCGATCCCTAACCCTCGCATACCCGACACTCTTACCAAACATCTAATCGTGGCCGGTGTCCGGTTGTTTGGTAAGAACGGCCGACCCTCGCGATCGGAGCCGCTAAAACCCGAGAAAACAGGAACAGCAGACGTTTTCTGGCGGTGTCGCACCGAACCCGAAGCAAAGCTCTTATCCATATCCGACCGTATATTGGTAGTACGGGGAGCGATCCCCGGTGAACACCTATGGGACGAAAGGAACGACACGACCTCAGTCCGCTTCGACCGATCAGTATCGTCTCGGTAACATACGGCGCGAGTCTCGCGTGGGCCGTCGGAACGCTGGCATACTGTGTCCTTTTCGCGCTGTTCGTCGCCGCGAACGGCGGAGACGTCCCGCAGTGGACGTTCCGAGGCATGGGAATCGCGTGTCTCAGCGGCCTCACGAGTGCAATCCTGTTCGACCTCTACAAGCGCGAGGGCGAGAGTCGCCAGACCGACGGCAACGAATAGACCAACCACCGACAACCGGCGTCGGTGAAACACTTTCCTCGCAGTCTAATTATCGCATCTCAGGGCCTATATCGACAGATATAGCCAGATGTGAGCGAGCCAAAGCAAAGCCTTTATCCGCATTCGACCGTATATTGGTGATGCAGGGAAGCGTCCCGGAGAACACCTATGGAACGGAACCAGCCGAACGCGGACGACACCGAAGAACAGCACGGAGTTACGGAGATCTCGGGATACGCGGCCTGCGTGGAGGCCCGTTGATGACGGCGTTTTGCGTCGGTTGCGGCAAGGATATGTGGGAATACAGCGATGAGGAACAGGAGGAAGGTTGGTGTATCTCCTGCGCGCCGGAACTGTACGAGCTCGGTTCAAAATTCGGCCCTTCGGTTGACCCTGTATCCGGCGTTGAGGATACCCGGAAGGTAGAAGCGCGCGCCGATAAGTGACCGCGAGGAGTGTTGTATTTCGCCGAGCAGCAACGTCCTGAATGATAGAGGTAGGTTCAGCCGGGTCCTGATCGACCGCCTGCGGTTGCTATCGCGTGATTTGCACCGAGCTCGATCAAAGGGTTTATCCGTATCCGACCGTATATTGGTAGTATAGGGGGAGCGCCCCCCGGTGAACACCTATGGCACGAACCCAAGCGGCGAACGGCGACGAATCGGGCGAGAACGAGCATTTCGACGCGATCGACAAGGAGGAGAAGCGTATCCACCGCGCGCTCGATAGTTTCATGCACGTCGAGGCGACGAGCACGCCGGGCGAGCACCGCGTTCACAGCGGTTCGGGGAGTACGTACACGGTGAACCTGCTGGAAGGGTCGTGTACGTGCCCGGATGCCGAGCGGTCGGCCATGTGCAAGCACATGGTTCGAGTCGTCGCCGTCACCGGTGAGACGCCCCTCAGCGCGGGCGAGAACACCGTTCCCGTGACGCTCACCGCCGACGCGTTCGACGAGGTGGCGAGCGCGGTGAAGGTGCTCGATGACGCCGAGGAGATCGTGAGCGCGTTCGACGGCGCGGGCGACGAACGCACCGGTGCGCTCACCGAGCAGCAGTGTGCCGACGCTGCCGACGCGGTGAAAGCCGCGCTGGGTATGAGCGGCCCGATGGGGGCCGACGACCACGACGCCGCAGTGAACGCCCGCGAGACGCTCGAAACCGCCTCCGAGTAGGTCGGCCCCGATCGCGCGCGTCGAGGGCGAGGGACTCTTTTCGACCGAAACTCAGTTGGGTCAAACCCGGCTACACGGGCCTGTTGGACCCTCTATCGGGTGGTTAACCCAATCCCAGGACGAAGGCTTTATCCGTACCCGACCGTATATTGGTAATATCGAGGTGAACACCTATGGAAACCAATTCAAACCTCGTGACGACGAGCGGGGCCGTGCAAGCATGGCGCGACGACCGCGAGAACATGACCGACGCGGAATTGTCGGGGCTCACCCGCGAGGGCGTGATCCTGCGCGACCTCAATGCAGGCGTGTTCCTCCGGGTGATCGACGCGCCCGCCGAGAGCGGTCCCGAGAGCGAGCGATCGGTGACGTTCGAGGACGACAACGGCAAGCACGCCACGTACCAGCTAGATCACCTTCGGTCGTATCTGACGCGAGGGACGGTCGAGCCGGTCCCGCGCGAGGTGATCGAGAACGCCGAGCAGATCGTTCACGACGTCGCGCGCCACGAGCTCACTCAACTCGACACTCTTTCGCGGGACTCGGCGTACAACGTGACCGAGCACACTGAAACATACGCCGACGCCCGGAACGCGCTTTTGCTCGACGGGATCGACGGAATCGAGGAGGACGCCGACGCATGAGCCAGACCGAACGGACGGAAACGACGGTGCTCGTCGGGTGTGGAGCCGAAAAACAGAACTCGCCTACTCCCGCCCGCGACCTCTATACATCGTCGTACTTTCAGAAAAAGCGCGAATACGCCGAGACAGTCGGGGACTCGTGGGCGATCCTGTCGGCGCTGTATGGCTCTCTCGCCCCTCAGTCGCGCACCCGGCCCTACGACGTAACGATCAGCGACTATCCGCTCGACGTCGATGAGCGGGATCGAGCGGAGTACGCGACCGTCGAGGAGTGGGCCGAGTCGATTCTTGAGGGCGTCGAGAACCGCGTTCACAACCTCGATCGGTGGGACGACCGCGATCCACTCGGTCGGATCGTGATTCTCGCGGGCCAGAAATACGTCGAACCGCTCCGCGAGGGACTCGACGCGCTCGCCGACGAGCACGGCTTTGAGGTAGTGTATCCGTTCGACGACACCAGCGGGATCGGCGATCAGATCGGGTGGCTCACCGAGGGGATCGAGGCCGCCGAGGACCGGGACACCGGGGTTTCCGCTGGTTCCGAAGCCGATACCGGCGACGTCGAAGCCGACCGAGGAGCCATACCCAACGAGGACGCAAACGCGACCGAGAACAGCGGCCCAGCGCAGGCCGACCTCGGCGGATTCGCTAATCGGGACTCGGGGGCTTGAATATGGTCGCTCAGGCTACTCTACCGGAGACCGAGAGGGTGATCGGGTCGTATAGTTGCGGCCACGGACGGACCCACCAAGTCCCGAGCGCCGACGTTCAGATTTACCGGGCAGGCGGGGCCGGATTCATGGCCGGGTGTGAGTGCGGCAGCGGCCCGATCGACCCCGAGACCGCGGGGGTGTTTCTCGGCGACCACATCGTGCTACTCGGCGGGCAAAGCTTCGATACCCGATTGTGGCTCGCACTCGACGAACGCGCCGAGTGGTTCCCCGGTCGGGACCCGGATCTTGAACCAGTCAGCGGCGGCGAGACTCCCCGAGAGCGCCGGGACGCCCGGCGGTCAGAATTACATAGCCAGATCGACGAGTAGCTGGTTCAGACCAACGTTTTAAGTTTATTCGACCGTATATTGGTGATACGGGGAAGCGCCCCGGAGAACACCTATGGCACGAAACCAGTCGAACGCGAACGACCGAGACGCACAGACCGAGGCGATTCTTGACGAGATAGACGCGCAGACGCCGGATGAGTCGATCCACCGGGCATACGCCGAGTCGCAACTCGGGCGGGTGCAGGTACTCGACGTCAACGACATAGCCGACGAGGAAGGGCTTGACCGCGAGGAACAGCCCGCAGAGGTCGCAGAAGCCGTGATCGACGCCCAGTCGGACTACTTCGGAACGCTCGCGGAAACCAACGAACTTCGGGACCAGTTGGAACAGTTCGGGATTGAACTCGACGAGGACGCACCCGAAACCGAATACGCTTGGTGGCAGTAGGCGCGTCACGCCCGTAGCCGCTTTTTTGCCGAGCTCAGACTCCGAGAGACGCCGGTATCAGGCTTTCAGACCGCCGACTAAGCCACCGATCGCCGACCGGGATCAAAGCCTTTATCCGTATCCGACCGTAAATTGGTGATGCGGGGGAGCGCCCCGGTGAACACCTATGGCAACGACGCAAACCACCACGGACGCGGCGGATTTCGGGGAAAAGGACACGCGCAAAGACGATATGCGGGAAGCGACCGAGGAGTTCGTCGAGGACCTCATCGACGAGGCCAGTTCCGCGAGCGAGAGCGAGACGCTGAAAGAGTTTCTCGACGCGCAGAGCGCGTTTCACAATTACAGCTACCGGAACACGCTGCTCATCAAAATGCAGTGCCCGCACGCGACCCGAGTCGCCGGGTATCGGACGTGGCAAGACGACTTTGATCGGCAGGTTCAGTCGGGCGAGGAGGCGATTTATATCCTGTATCCGCACACTGCCGAGCATACGTGCCCGGAGTGCGGGAACACGCCGGACTATCACGATAGTATCGGGTGCGAGTACGACGACACCGACCCCGAGGAGTGGGATAGCGGGATCGTGACGTGGCGGACGGGTTCGGTGTTCGACGTCTCACAGACCGAGGGCGAGCCGCTGCCGGAGCTTCCGACCGACGCCGAGGGCGAGGCTGACGACCTACTCGACGCCATGCTCACGGCGGCAGACGCCCTCGTGAGTAGTGTCGAGATCGTCGACGCCGACGAGTGGACGCGCGGCAGCACGAAAGGCGTGTGCGACACCGCCGAGCAGACGATCGAGGTCAAAGACCGCGCGAACGCCGCCGTCGCCGGGACGCTCGCCCACGAGCTCGCCCACGCGCTGCTACATCAGGGCAACGAGACGGACGACCGGAAAGAGCGAGAGCTAGAAGCCGAGGCAGTCGCCTACGTGGTCGGTCGCCACTTTGGGCTTGACGTCAGCGGGTCGGGCTTCTATCTCGCGGCGTGGGAGAACGACGACGCCGAGGAGATTCGGGGCCACCTCAGTCGGATCGCCACGACGTCGAGCACGATCATCGACGCGATCGCCGCCGAGATCGAGTAAGCGATCGCGGGACCGGTTTTCGCGCTGAGTCGAGGACGAAACCCTTTTCCGTATAACTCTACAATGTAGATACACGAGGGAAGCCCCCTCGGAGAACACCTATGGAACGCGAAGAACGGCACCGTGGCAAGCGCGGTACGAACGTCGAGAACAGCCCCGAGAGAATCACCGCTGCCGATCGCCCCGGCCACGGGCGCGTTGGCGGGATCGACGACCCGGTAGCACGGTCGGAGTACGGCGACGATCCCGAGGCGGTTCGCGAGGCCCAGCGGGACGCAGCGGGCGACCTCGAGGACGCTCACCAGCACGCGACCGTCTACCAGTTGGCCGATGGGGAGAGCGAGCGACCCCGCGAGATCCGCCACGATCCGAACGGTGCCAGCCTGTCGATCGGTGACTTGATCGAGCACTACGAGCTCGCCGGTGAGGAGGATGTCGTCGACCTGTCGGACCTGTGGGAGCGGTGGAATCGCGGCAGCGGCCAGGAATCGCAGGCGTTCGTCGAGGCCGAAACGCGGAGCCTGTCGGTCGGCGACATCGTGGTGCTCGACGGAGACGCCTACCGGTGCGATCGGATCGGATGGACGGCGATCGAGCTTTGTGAGGACGGTCAGACGGCGGAGTAGCCAGCAGTCCCTCCCGCGCCGTGGTGGTCGACGTTCGGACGATCGCAGACGTCGACGCTGTTCGACTCAGCGCGCGGGCGTCCCGGTTCGCGGCTTCCCCGCCAGAAAGCCGCTCAATCAGGAGTGAACACCTATGGAAGCCCAGGAGACTCAGCCCAAACCCATGTCAGACGACGAGGTTTCAATCAACGAGATACAGACAGTGACCGTTCGCGAGCGCCAATCCCAAAGCGGGCGCTTGATACTCGTCTCTCTCACTCCGGCGATCCGAGCCGCCGGGCTTGAGGCAGGCGGATCGTTCCGGTTCCAACCGGGGGCCGTCGACGAGATCGGGATGCTTCCGGCGCTCGGGTTCGGCCCCGACGAGGACATTTCGAGCGGGCCGCTCACGCGCAAGATCCTCGAGGAAGGAGCCGGCGGCCAGACGCTTCGGTTGCATATCCCCGAGGAGGCGCTTGAGGCGATCCCAGGGTTCCCCGAGATCGACGCGATCGACTGGGACGATCCGCCCGAGCTCACCGTATTCGCGGGTGATCGGATGCTCGCGTTCGAGCTCGCCGAGAGCCGATCGGTGACCATCAATCGCGACGTCGACGACGGAGGTGGTGACGGAGATACCGACGAGTCCGAGCAGGTGGACGGATGAGTGGGGAGGTCGAGGCGGTGATCGGTGGCCCCGGCGTCAGCGAAATCACCGACGAGCAACTACAGCCAGTCGAGGAGTGGATACACTCAGAACACGACCACCAGCACGAATACAGCCTGATATTCGGGGGCAACGGTCCCTGGGTGCTCTGCCTATCGTGTGAATGGTCCGAAGACCTCCCCGATCGCCTCTATCAATGAGCTCCGACCAGTCGGATCTGGCCGCGTTCGGCGGCACCGAAGCCAGCCCGGAGAATGCTTGTGTCCGATACGAGGTATGCGGCAACGTCGTCCCCGCGAACGGACAAATCTGTGGGTCGTGTCTCGACACGCTTCGAGCCGACGATCGCGAACACCAGGAGGCCGCGAACATATGAGCACTACCGAGTCACTCACGAATCGCGAACGAGTTGAGAACGCACTCGCAGCGCTGCTTGAAACCGACGAGAACGGCAACAGCTATCGGTACTTTCGCGCGTCAGATCTAAACGATATTGACCCGGAGGTATCGGGTGCAATCGCCGGGTCGCACCTTCCGACGATCGAGGAGGAGTCACCCCTATCGAACGGGTTAGTCGTTGACCGATACACCGATACGGACTGTGGGCCGACCTTGTGGACCGTGCGGAGGGAACAATGAGCGAGTGCCGCCAGTGCGGTGAGTCGACCGATCGGGACTCAGTGGCCGAGCAGCCGCTTTGTTGGGACTGTGCCGACCACGGCCCTGTCGCCGATCCCGACGTCGAGCTTACCGATCAGTCGAAACCGACCCTCTCAGGCTCATGACCGACCCAAAGGACCGGAAAGACGCGACGTGGCACAAACGAGGCGACGTCGCAATCCTAGTCGAGGATACGGAGGTCGGGCGGGAAATATCGCTGTATGAGCGCTGGGAGGGCGAGTGGGAACGACAGTTCACCATGCCCGCAACCGTAGCCCGCGAATACTTCGCACTGTTCGACGAGATTTTCCCCGAGGAGTAGGCACCCGGTTTCTCCTGGCCTGGGCCTCTAATCCCGGAACGCGAGCAGCCTCTATAGTGTTTACCAGAAGTCCTCATACTCCCACCAGACAATCGTCCCACCAGCTGTCAGAACTGCCGTGCAAGATAGAGAGGATATATTCAGCAGAGCGGTCCCGACAGAGGGTTGCAGTTATCAGTATTGGCGGTGTAGGTGTCTACATGCCTGAAGAAGTCCTGTTCAAATCGGAAAGCGATCAGAGTCAGGAAGAGATCGCAGCATACCTTCGCCGTGTAGCCGATAAGTTGGAACAAGGGGATGCGATCACACTCAAATCGGGATCCGAGTCCGTGACGATGGAGCCGCCAGCTCGCCCGACGTTCGAGGTCAAAGCCGAGCGTGAGGGACCGACGAATGGGCCCGGTGAATTAAGTATCGAGTTCGAACTCGAATGGGACGAGAACGGCAGTGAGGGAGATGGGGAAGGTGGCCAACTAGAAATCGAGTAATCAACTACTGCCCCGTATCTCATGCATACTGCGTGAATTGGCGAAACGGTGTCAGGAAGTGCGTGCGAGGTGTAGTGGGGTATCCTACTGTCCATACAAAAACAACTGCCAGGTACAAGGGACGTGTCCCAGCGGTAGATTATTACTCGGGAAGGCTTGCACGGATAGAACGACAGATCGCAGGTTCTAACCCGGTATTCCGATATCCCGCTGCGAGATTGAGATCGATAGCCCAGAATCGGTTTTCCGCATCCCGGACGAAATCGACCCCGAGACCTCGAAGGTCGGTTCGTTCGACGAGACGCTGGAGGCGGGCGGTAAGCCCCGGTCTGGCTCGAGCCTTGCTGAGGAATCGCTTTGGGCCGTACAGTTTCGACGTGACGCGCCTGCCCTCCGTCTGTATGCACTCCCCATCGTTGACGGCATAGTACTTGTAATCGACCGGATTCGTCGGGACGAGTTCTTGATAGAAGTCCCCATCGCCGTTCAGTTCGGGCTCACCATTCCAGATGTAGTAGTCCTTTGCAACGTACTCTCCCGCGGGTTTCTCAAACGTCACTGTGGGGGTATTAAATCCCACTTCCTCAAGCGCTTGCAGACAGATCAGGCGGGAGCTAAACGCTATCGTTGCAGGGAGATTGTTCCACAGAGGTATACCCGTTCTCCGGGCGTGGTCAAGAGAAGGGAGCGTGACCGGGAAGAATTGCTTGTTGACAAGTAGTGAGAGGTCGTCGAGTTTACTCGACGAGATTTCGGAGCGAGGATCGAAGAATCGGACAGCATAACCGGATTCACGAAGGCGGTCGGCGACTGCGGAGAACACTGGCTGATCCGCAGAGCAGAGGATACCGATTCGGTCGGCAGCATTCCGTGTCATCTCTACTGCCAAATAGTGTCTGAACCGGATAGCACTTGGCCGTCAGGCTCTGAAACGTGGGGAGAAACCAACAGACGAAATCAGTCAGTGGAAGGGCGTGCGAGATACGCGCCCTGTATCTTGCATAGACGCGTCCGATCTGCACATTTCCCGTCAGTAATGGCGTGACCGATGCAGAGCGTGCACTCTCTACGTGGGGTGGTGAATGTTTACAGATATGGGGATCCACATCTCGGTATGGTTGCCACGTATCCAATACTGTCACTACTGGTCATCTTCGCGCTCTCATTGTTGATTGTGCGTATTGGCTCGATCGCGCTGGAGATGACAGGCCTCTCTCCAGATATATCCTCCTTCCAAGCCGCATCAGCATTCTCTGGAGCGGGATACACGACCGATGAGGCCGAACGGACTGTCGCCACGACAGGCCGCCGCAAAACTGTGAAGGCGCTCATTCGCCTTGGCAGTATTGGACTCCTCGGTGCGATTTCGTCGCTTATCCTTTCGTTCACGCGTACTGGTGGCGAAAACCTGTTGAACTTACTGTATATTCTCGGTGGTGCCGGTGTAATCATTCTGTTCGCACGGAGTCAGTGGTTCAACCGCCTCGTTACGCCACTCATTGAGTGGGGGCTTGGTAAGACGACAGAGTTGGAGGTCACGGATTACGCCCAATTACTCGGGTTGCAGCGCGAGTATCGTGTAGCGGAGGTGGAAATCAACACGAGTGATTGGCTGGCAGAGAAGACGATCACCGAATTGGATTTACCGAGCGAAGGTGTGTTAATACTCGGCATCCGCCGAGATGACTCATACATTGGTGCGCCGCAACCAGATGTGGAGACGAAACCGGGGGACACGCTTGTCCTCTACGGGAAACAAGACCGTCTCAAAGAATTGTCAGACCGTCTCACTGGAGATACAATGGCTCGGGGAGATGCTGTTGAAGACCACGAAGAAACGCTCGAAGAGCAAAAACAGCTCATTGAACAATAAGCACACCCATCGAACGGATATTTCAGCAAATGTATCATAGTAATAGGATTTCAACAGAACCGAGATTCATCGGTCTGTATCGTTATCGTGGCTATCTATGTGCAAGATACGCGCTTTGTATCTTGCACGCCGATTTCAACAGATACCCAATCTGCGATGTTGGAAAGTACGAAGACTTCAGCGAATCTCTCTAACACCCCGTCGTCGATATGTATTCGACGTGCAGAAACGACGTTTTGTATGGATGTGAGCGGCTCTTATTCCGATTCTCGATAGAACCATTCCGCTACACTTATCTGTTTCCGACCGTATATTGGTAGTACGGGGAAGCGCCCCGGAGAACACCTATGGAACGGAACCAGCCGAACGCGGACGACAGCGAAGAACAGAGCGAAACCGAACCGTTCGCAGACGCGCCCCTCGATCCCGAGGCTATTCTCGGGACTCGGACCTTCGAGAGCGTGCTGTTCTCGGAGGAACACGCGGAGCGAACGGTGCCCGTCGACGCCCGAACGGGCGAACGTACCCGGCAGATCGAGGATAGCGTCGAGCGAGCGGAGGCATTTGTCGCTGACGACCCCCGACGAGTCGCCGTCCCGCAGCGAACGGAGGCGATGGTCGAGACACAGAGCGCGCCTTACGTCTCGACGATATTCTACGATTCCAAGGTTGTACGCGGCAAAATCACCGACAAAGGTGAGTATGGTCGCCCGACCTTCGCGAACAACGGTCACGACCTGGAATGGACCTACCGAGCAGCTACTCAGTCGGACCAATACGACGTCGAGCTCGTCGAGGCTGATTACGAGACGGGTGACGTCACGATCACGGTGGAGGAGGTGGCCTAAGATGGGTGCAGCGTCGTTTTTCACCAAAGCGTTCGGCAGTGACGCCGACGAAGCGTTCCGTCGAGCGGTTGAGGAGGCTGAATACCGTCACGGGAAGGCGGGATACACCGGGACGATCGCCGAAAAGCCCGGCTACACCGTGATCCCCAACTCGGAGCACAAGAACCGAGACAAGGAGAAATACGCGAACAGCCTCATGGCCGAGCAAGACGACCGGATAGACGACAAGTGGGGGAACGCCGGAGCGATCAACCTCAGCGGGACGCAGGCGGCCCAGCGCTACCGCAAGCGCAACGGGCTCAAAGGCAATCACGGATCGGTATGGCTGTTCTTCGGAATGGCTAGCTGCTGACGGCTCGCCAATTCGCGGCTTCCGCTCGATCGAGCGATTCCTTCAAAATACCGTTCCGACATATTTATCCGTGCCCGACCGTTTATTGGTAATACGGGGAAGCGTCCCGGAGAACACCTATGGGACGGATTCAACGCGATACGATCGGTCAGGAGGCTCGATAGTATGCCCACGAAACCACGGCTCCCCGATGGTTTCGACCTGCCGACGGCGGTCAACGGGTGGATTCACGACCCGGATGATCGCACGAACGGCCACTGCTGGCAGTACGAGCAGGGCGAGCGACCGCTCGCGATTCGGGTATTCGAGTCGCTCGGGAACAGCTACGCAGCAGTCACCGACGACCGCACGAGCGGGTTAGAAAGCAAAGAGCGAATCGTCGACCTCGATCATGACGATCGCGGGGATCTATCCCACGAGGAGGCCATCGTGACGGCGATTGAGGCCGCGATCGAGTGGATGAACAACTACAGTGAGGGCGAGTGGTCGCACCCACGAATCCACGAGGCGGCGTTTCAGCCGCCAGTTGGCTACGAGCTCGCCAGCTACCGGATCAACAGCCGAACGACCACAATCCTGTATCACCAAACCGACGCTCGCGAAGTCGATCGGCTCGCCGGTGGCAACTTCCCCGACGAGATGAGTGCCGACTCGTGCCCGTATCTGAAAGTCGAGACGTGGGCCGGGAGCGGGAACTCGACGGTCGCACTCGCCCCTTCGAAGGGTGCTCACGACAATGAGCAGCAGGAGATCGCCGATCCGCCCGAGGAGTGCGGTATCGAGGTTGCACTCACTACCGCCCGCGAGTTCGCTCGCTCGTTCATCGACGGCGACGACCCGGTTCCCGCCGATCCCACCGGGCAAACCAGTCTCGGTCGGTTTGCCAGCCAGGGATAGCGCCGGAAACGGGTCGTAGTTGAGACGAAGACTTTATCCGTATCCGACCGTATATTGGTAATACGGGGAAGCGCCCCGGTGAACACCTATGGCAACGACACAAACCACCTCGGAGCGTGCGAGCTCGCAAGAGAGTGCGAGTGACGAGGACAGCACCGAGACAATCGAGGTCCCCGAACGGTACGCTCGTGAGATCGACGCCCGCGAGCGCTTGCACAAGGCGTGTCCCGTGGACGTGTATGTAGCCGGGATCAATCCCCGGTATTCGTGGCCGAACCGACTCGTCGCAGCGAATGAAGCCCGCCCGAGCGTGGCCGACAGCGCCGACTCAGTAATCGTTGATTCCGTGGTCAACGATCCCTACTACGCCGTCGAGGACGTGCTCGACGCGGCTCACAAACTCGACGCCGAGTACGTGGTCGGCAAGGATTGGCCGCCCGAATCGGACCCCGCAGGCGAGGGTATCCACGCAGCGGATGCCTACGAGTGGTTCCTCGGCGAATACACGAGTCACGAGTGCGAGGCCGACGTGATCGTGCCGATCGCACCGCCGTTCGACTCGGGGAGTCTGAATTGTCTCTCGAAAGTGGACCACTTCGCGCTCGGCGGGATGCGTGACATGAGCGGCGAGCAGCAGGTTACTCACATTCGGGACTTTCGCAGGGTCGCAGGCTACGACGTCGACGTTCACGGCCTGGGTGTCGGGACGTCCGCCGAGCTCATCGGAGCGATCCGCGAGTCCGTCGAGGACGATCCTGAGAAGCCACTGCTCGACAGTTTCGATATTTCGACGCCGGAGAACGCCGTCAGCAAGGGCAAAATCCCGGATAAGTCGTGGCAGCAACACCGCGTATCGTTCCCCACGGGTGAGGATTCGACGACCATGCGCGCGGGGTTCGCCGAGTCGATCGCGCGGATGCTTGAGTACGAGCTCTCGCCGGGTTGTGACGACGAAATACTAAAGCAGGCGGGCTTCGCGACGTTCTGACAGGCGAATGTCGATCCCCTGACCGGATCGACGGCAAGGGTAGGCCGACAGTTTTTTACCGGATTCCCCCGTATATTGGTAGCGTAGTCGATTCAGGTGAACACCTATGGTACAATCAGGAATCCAGACCATGAGCACAGAACCAGAGCAGCAGGAGCAAGAACCGCTACCGATCCAGCACGTTCAGACCGTTGAGGTCCGGCAGAAAACGGGAACGGACGAATACCGAGCCACCATCACGGAGGCGGTGAAAGCCGCCGGACTCGACGAGGGTGCAACGTTCCAGTTCAAGCCTCACGAGATCGAGGAGCTCGGCGTGATCCCGGCACTCGGGGCGGCGGCAGACGAGGACGCCCCGCGTGACCGGTACACTCGAACGGCGACGACCGACGGAAAAGCCTCAATTCGGATCGCACTGCCGAAGGAGGTGGTCGAAGCGCTTGAATCCCATACCGAGGGCGAGCACGACGAGGAGCATCCGCTGGTAATCGACGTGTTTGCGGGCGAGCGGATGATCGCTCTCGCCCCCGCCGGGGGGTTCGACGTTCCGATCGAGGCGCTACCCGAGGACCCCGATCGTGTCGTTGACGACAGTCGCGACGTCCTTCGGCTTACACCCGTCCAGACGGCCCGACCGCGTGTGAGGGGATCGGATGAAGACGGGCAGAGTCGTATGACCGTGCTGACGGCGACGACGGCGATTCGGGCAGCCGGACTCGCCTCGGAGGTTGACGACCCACACTCAGTGAGCTACCACCCCGAGGCCGCCGAGTCACTCGGGGGACTCATCCCAGCAGTCGGCTATCGGCGACAAGCCGGTGCCGCGGATCCTGAGTATGCGGTCTATCGCGAACATGGACGTGGGGATGATGTACCGTATGAGGGGTATTCGGTGACTCTTCCCGCTGAAATGGTTGAGGCTCTTGGTATCTCGGTCGATGAGCTTGAGGGGCTCAGTCGACGCGAGCGGCCTGAGATCACCGTCTATGCAGCGGAGGGGATGCTCGGGTTCAAGACGCCGATCGTCCGCAAAATTCCGGTTGAGCGCGACCGAACGAGCGAGCTCACCGACGTTGCTGGGATCGGCGAGGCTGTCGCCGATCGGCTTCGTGAGCGCGGCTACAGCTCACCCGAGGACCTGGTAGGAATCACTCGCGAGGAGTTGCTCGAGATCGAGGGCCTGTCATCGACTCGTGTCGATAGAGTTCTCGACGACCTCAGTGCGCGCTCAGGAGAATCATGATGTCCTCGCAGAACGGATCAGCACCGCCGAAACCGGAGTCGGTCGAAGAAATCGTCCGTGGGTACGCACCGCCCGGCCAGCCGTGGCCGACACTTCCGGCCTTTCACTCCGAGTCAGGGTGGTCGTTCAGTACGGTTCACCGGCGCACCTGTCCGAGTCGGGAGGGGGAGACCCAACTTTGCCCGAGCACTGGTGAGGAGGTTCCCCTCACGGAGCCGCACATCTGTATCACAGCCCGTCGCGACGAGTGGCCTGATTCACCAAGCTCGACAGCGGAGTTCAAACAGTTCGTCTTTCGGACGCGAGACGAGCTCAGGCAGTGGTTCGAGGAAGACGCCGAGGGCACGTAACGATGGCAAAAGACCCGTTCTACTACCAACTCGACGCGGATTTCAGAGGTACGTACGTTCGCGTTCCCACTTCGGAGCACACCTATGAAGGGTGGGCGCGCGAGTGGCATTACGATCAACACGCGATCCTGCTGTACGACGCAGTTCGCGACGACGGGGAGAAAGTCGGCCCGGTCACGATCAACGAACCCGAGACGGTCGAGCGGATTGAGTCAGGCGGCCCCATCCGAGAGATCGCCGTTGATGCGATCGCCCCCTCACCGTACAACGCTCGCGAATACGACAACCCGGATCACCAGCAGTTCGTGAAGCAGACGCGCGAGCGCGGCCACCTGTTGACGTTTCCAGCAGTGCGACCGCTTTCGGAGGACGAGTACGAGACGGTCGGCGGTCACAAGCGGATGGAAGCCGCCCGTCGCGCCGAGCTCGACGAGATTGCCGTGCGCGTGCTGGACCTCGACAGATGGGAAGCAGCCCGGAAGTTCGTCGACGAGCATATCCCGATCGAGGGTGGCGACGAGCGCGGAATGTACGGCCAAGAGGAGATCGACCACGCGATTGCCCGCCTTCGTGAAGCGTGGTCCGACGAGCGGCTTCGGAGGCTCACGCCGCTCACCCCGTACTTGGAGGAGAAACTCGCGTCGACGCGCTCGGAAGCGCTGCGTCAGGGCTACCTTGCAGGTCACGAGGCCGATTGAGACGTTGCTTGGACGGTCGGCTGTATTGATGTACGCTCATCTCTATGAGTCGTCACCCAGCAGCATTTTGAACCAGTCCTCGGCAGCGTTCAGCTGAAGGCCGAGGAAGTCAAGATGGCCCTGAAGATGGTGTTTTGAAACCCCTCGAAACTTCCCGAGCTATTGCCCCACGAAGCCGTGGCGGTTCTCGCACGTGTTCACGTGCGCGTCGCCGATCACGTACGTCTCGGGGTGATTGACGGCCAGGGGTGTTCGGGGTGCGCTCGTTCTCCCAAACCTCATCACAATCCACGGTTAACGTCTCTTCGAACAGGTTTCCGAGTTTCATGGACAGAGCTCGCTACGACCTGCTCGTTTCTCAAACCACCTCAACAGTGCCTGTTGGGCGGGCTGTTCGCGACGATCGCGCTTGTGTTGATCCTGATAGGCGTGAGTCCCACGTCGTCGCGGATCTATCTGGCTCTAGGGCTCATCGCACTCGCGATCAGCGGCTACTTCCAGCTCACTCATCCCGTTCACTAAGAGTCGCCTAATCGGGTGATAATCCGGGTTATGGCAGCCGCATAGCAGCTTTTCTTTCGAGCAGTGTTGAGGGCCGAAGACAGAGGAGGAGTACCGATACCTGCGACACCATCTGTAGATGCTACACCTGCTGTAGATGCTTCCCTGTCTGTAGAGGTGAGAGCAGCTATACAACCCAAAAACTATAACGGATGCGAGAGATGCTGTACCCGTGCCCTGATCCACCGGGGTAACGGAGAATAATGACACCTATGGAAAACGGAGAATCGCGGGCAATCGCGATCGCGAACAATAAGGGCGGTGTCGGAAAGACGTCAATCTCGATCAACCTCGCCGATCGGCTCGCGAAGCGAGGACACGACGTACTCGTAATCGACACCGACCCCTCCGGTAATCTAACCGAGGGAGTCGGGCTCAAGGACGCTTTTCAGAATGGGACTCATTTCGGGCAATTCCTCGATGACGACGAGGACGAAGACGTAGGGTTCAGCGATATAATCGTGCCCGGAGAGGAAACCGGACTCCCGTTTGACGTAATGCCTTCACACGAGGATTTAGCTCACTACCAGACCCGGATCGACAGCAAGCGAATGTCGATGACCTGGATGGACGAGCAAATCGTTCAGCCGCTACTTGAGCAGGTGTACGATTTCATCGTGATCGACACCGAGGCATCCCCGGATTCACTGTGGATGGATTCGGCGATCTACGCTGCCGGAAACGTGATCGTGCCGCTCGACGACGGTGGAGAAAGTGTGAGCGGCTTCGAGATGCTGCGGGACCGGCAGATTGATCCGATTCGGAAGCACCGAGACGTCGATATTCTCGCCCTAGTCCCCAACGAGACGTCGAACAACAACGAACTACGAGAACTCATCGAGATCTTAGAGGAGCAGTACCCGGAATACACGCCCTCCTTTGCCCGTATAGAGCGGTTCGATGATAGTGTCGGCCCCGGCATTCGTGATCGCATCCAGATCAAACGAGCGTGGAAAGACGGGATTCCACTCTCAGAGTACGAGCCCGACCACGAGATGATCGAGCGGTTCGACGTTCTCGCCGATATTGCCGAGCGGGGTGGTGTCGATGGGTAACAGTCGAATTGACGAGCTCAACGAACTCGATAATAAGGGTGACGAGGGATCGGCGTCGGAGCCAGAACCGGAACCGGAACCGGACGAATCCGAGGAGCAGGATGCAGCGCCAGAGACGGAAGTGGAACCCGACGAGCAACCATCCGAAGACGCGGACTCAGAGCCCATGAGCACATCTACCGAAGACGAAAGTAACGACGAGGCTGAGAGCGAATCCACCCCGGTCGAGGAAAGCAAACCAGCGTATTCCGGCGATGATTTTGATCGGGAAACCTTGTATTGTCTTCAAGAGACGTCTGAGCGGTACAAGGACGCGATGGATCGGTACGACGTGCTCGTGATGCGCAACGAGATCGGGCTTCGCAACGTCACTCAGCGCGAGCGTCAAGAAGCCATGATGCGTATGGCGGCGGACCATCCCGAAGTGATTGCTGAATACATCGTTGAGATGCGTGGACTCGACGTCGACGTGCCAGATAGCCCGTAGTTCTCACTTTTCGGTTGTTGGAGATGGTTGACGCGAGCTGCTTGGAGCAATAGGTAGGAACGGGAGAGTCAGAAGGGGCGCTAATATATCATAACTGTGACGAGATTCCGATAGACTTACGCCCTGTATTTCTGACGGGTTTCGCATGGTCGACGGCTTCACACTCGGAGTGCTCGCGATCGCGGTCGTTGCCCTGGTTTTCGCGCGGCAGATACTCGGGTCGCTCAAAATGCTTGCAGCGAACGCGGTCGGCGGCGTTCTCACGATCATGGTCGCCAGTTGGTTCGGCTTTGGTGTTGCGCTCACCCCCACGACGCTGCTGATTACCGCCCTCGCAGGCGTTCCCGGCGCGATACTGGTTCTGTTGCTCGCCTACGGCGGGGTCGCGTTCGTCCCGCCGGGTGCCGGAGAAGCAGGGAGTATCCTCGTCGATCAAGCGGCTCAGAATCTCGATCGGCTTCTCAGTGCGTTCGGTGAGGTCGTCGACTTTGTGGACGAGAGTAGTAGCAGTAACGGGACCGCTGTTCCGACGACCGAAGGGCCATCGCCCGGATAATTCCCGGCGAGACGGCCAATAGAGCCGTTGATTATAAGTGGCTGACCGGAGTCGCTGTTTTCGATGGCAGATTTGATCGTTCAAGCCGCCGTGAAGGAGGAACTCGGGGAACTGAACGTCGCGTCGGACCTCTACGATGCGCTCGATGACGAGGTGAGTGAACTGCTGGAGGACGCGAGTCGACGCGCCGAAGAGAACGATCGAAAGACCGTCCAACCCCGCGATCTGTAGCGGCGACTCTTTTCGGTTTCACCACCGCCATGAGCGGTGTGACATAGTAGATATGGCCGACAGTATTATGATGTTATTGTCTCACCTATCAAACGGCCATGATGGAAGATCTGACCGCATTCCAGCGGGATTTACTGTACGTGACAGCAGGATTGGAAAACGAATCGGCTCCGCATGGACTCGCGATCAAAGAAAGGATGGACCAGGACTATTCGGGAGAGATCAACCACGGACGGCTCTACCCGAACCTCGATGAACTCGTCGAGAAGGGACTCCTCGAAAAAGGAACCATCGACAACCGAACGAACTCTTACAGCGTCACTAATCGCGGCCGTCGTGAGGTACAAGCGCGTCGTGAATGGGAAAACCAGCACGTTTCTGTCGAGGAGTGAGTCTTTCGATGCTCCCTGCTCCAGTCTGGCGATCGCGATCCACACTTTTGGCTGGGCTCTACAGAGAGTTCCAGTGCAACAGCAATTTCGTATTGCCCGCCGTAAAGGCGTAGTGTAATGGTTGAGATTCCCGACCAGCTGTCGTGTCTGTTCAGTGCGTCAGTCGACCAGTCTGGTGACTCCTACAGGATCGAGATTCCCCGGTCCGAACTCGATCAGGGAATAATCACCCCTGGCGAAACCTACCGCGTAGCGATCGTCTCGAGTACTCCTCAATCTGACGATGGTGTGACTCGACGGCAACCGGATACTACTTCGTCGTCAGAGTCGGGTTCGAGTGACTCCAGCCAACAGTCACCACCGGTCGAACCGGGCGACATCCGCGAGGTGACGATCGACTCACTTGGTGATCAAGGCGACGGAATCGCGAAAATCGACCGAGGGTATGTCGTGATCGTGCCTGGGACGCGCCCGGACGATGAGGTGACCATCGAGATCGAACAGGCCAAGGAAAACGTGGCGTTCGCGCGGGTTCGCGACGAGATGTCGGGTACCGCTGACTCCGGAACGGACGATTTCGACGATTCGTTCGCCGAAGAGACACTCGGCGAACCCGAGTGAAATCTTTGACGTTCGACCACTCCACTGAGGAAACCCCATTACTGCAGGGGATACTCTTATCCTACTCTCGTTGATGGATACGCTTGGAGGGGCCAAACCATGGCAAGAGAGGTGGATGACGAGCGGAACTTCGCACTGCGCGAGGAGAGTGGTGAGGAAACCAGCGTGTTCACGGGGAAAATGCCTCACCAAGCAGCGTTGAAGGCTGCCCGAAAACTCGACCCCAGCGAAAGCGAGGACGCAGCACCCAGAGAGGAGTTCCGCCTCCGCGAACGGGGGACGCACAAACTTCACATCTACGAGGGGTGGGCGTGGCGTGAGGACGCTCCCAACGACGGTCCAGAGTGGATGCCCGAAACGATCACAGAAGCGAACGTCTCGAAACAACGAATCGAACACCTCGAAGAACTGTAGCAGCACCGCTGTCTGACACAGATTCATAGTCGTCGAGTCAAACCCCGTGTATGGACCGAGAACGGCGGCTCCCGCCGTTCGCTGACGATGCCCTCACTGTCCTGACTGAGGCGGTCGGCGACAGAGACAGCGAGAGTGATGGCCTCCCGAAAGACGAGGCCAAAGCACTGCTTGCCGACGACGACCGATTTAGCGAGTCCGATGCCGCCCACGCGCTCGACATGCTTGACAATCGTGGTCGTATCTACTACGTCGATGATCGCGTTCGGATTACGCCGACTGAGAAGTAACTCGAAAGGGACATCGCCCGCGGCTTCGTCCGTCGGTTTCACTTTCACTGCTGTAGGGAAGTCCCTATAACAGTCGGATGGATACTCGGGAGTGAGGGCGGAACGGCCCGACCTCACCAGAGCGCGTCACACGCTCTTTCCCCGCTATGATACAGACAGTAAGACAAATCCTCTCGCAGTCGACGCAAATCTCTCTCATCGAATGCCGTGACTGCGGCGCGAGCGTCAAGCCCGACACTGAATCCTGTCCGAATTGCGAATCGAGCGAGATTGCTCACTATACCATCGGTCCAGGAGACTGATCGACTGGCTCACTCGCCAGTACTGTGGTGCTCTTCACATCGACGAGTCGCCAAGAGCAGAACACACCACAACGACGGGATTGTCACTCAAACTCCGGTGTGTGGCCCACGGTTGTTTTCAGGTAGGCTCTCCGAGGAGATGGTATGGCGATTCCGTTCGATGCGACGTGGGGAACGCTCTGCGAGCGCTGTGAGGACCTTCCCGACGATGCGACGCTCATCACGCCGTTGGCGTCGAGGCGCTTTCAGATCACCGACGTCCAAGAGCCACGGATCATCATCGAGGACGTCGATTCGGGTGACTCACAACCGTTGGATCGCGAGCAGTTCGAAGCGCTCGCCGAGCACACCCACGAGGCACTGAATGGCTACGAGCTCGACCGACTCCCACCGAAGGCCGAACCCTACGCGGCGGTGCTCGCACTCCACCCACGGTACGTGCTCGACGAGCGCGAAGGGACGCTGACCGAACTGGATGAGGTCGACGAGAGCGCGGTGCTAGACGACGCGCCGCACCTCTCGATGAGTGAGGAGAGCGAGTCCGAAGAGCGCGAGGAGCCGGATATCGACGTCTATGCGGACATGCTGTTGTTGATCGACGCGCTCGAACGCGAGGACCTCACGGCTCTCGACGCGGTAGAGACACCGGCGCTGGTGAACCTATACACGCTGCTGTCGGATGTACAGCGCAACGCAAACGACCTCCGGCAGGACGTGACCGACATACTACTCACCCGCGTCCAACACGACCGACCAGCACATGGCCAGTACGGCTCGGTCCAGCGGACGACGCGCCAGAATCGCTCGCTGAAAGACGACGAGAAAGTGCTCGAAGCGTTCGAGGGAACGGGGATCGATCGCGAACAGTTGGTAGGTGTCGATCGTGGGAAGGTCGACGAAGCGCTGGAAGTGGTTTCTGTGCCGGAGTCGGCCGTGTACGACGTCTCTGAAAGTGAGTACGTCCGGAAGGCCGACGTCGACGAAGAACGCAAGGAGACGCGGTTGCAGGGGCTGAAAGACCGGCTGGCGGTAAGTGACGATCCCGAGGCGGAGGTACTGCGCCAGGAGATCGACCGGCTAGAACAGGAGATCGAGGATCTGACGGAGTTCTCGCCAGGGAGTGCGTTTGGTGAGAGCTGACAGAAGCTGATTTGCTGGCCACCAGTATGGGATGAGAGCAATGAGTATGACCGCTATCTTGAAACAGGGATGCCGATTCGGGTGGCACGATTACGAGCCAGAGGGGACCACGACAGAGGACCGATTCGGAATCACACCCCGGGAACAACCGCCTCAGATGGTCTGGGTGTGTACTCGGTGTGGGGATGAGAAGTGGCTTGAGCCGGGTGTCTGGCCGAGTTGATCCATTCACTCAGACGGAGAAGTGCGACTGCTTCTCCACAAAGTATATACCGTTTATGGCCATTGTATTGAAATATCGGTGTGTGATATGGGAGTACTCACCAACCGGAAGCAGGAACGAGACGGCGATGCGCGGTACGTCTGCCGTGGGTGTGACGAAGCGTACGGGCTTGAACACTACATCTGTCCAGAATGCGGTGGGTATAGCGTTGAGCGATCGGAAGCCGGTCGATCGGTCGATTCCGCCGGCCACTCGCACTCGGGAACGTTGGGAGGTCGGGTAGTGGTAGAGCTCAAGCGACGGTTCACAATGGATCAACAATTCACCGAGAGCAACACTGCGAAAGTACAGAAATAAGGCAGTACGTTCGAGACGCGGGCTAATCGCTTATCGGATTAGTCTCCTGAAAGTCGGTGGCTATATCGGAGTGCTGTGAGAGCGATCGGATATGCCTGAGTGTGAGAACTGCGGGAGTTTCGTGACCGAGCAGTACGTGCGGGTTTTTGCTCCGTCCGAGATGACGACTGTGCGCGTGTGTCCAGAGTGTCCGGACATGATCCGTGAGAAGGGTGGCGTTCGAGAGGCGAAGTCCCAACGGAACAACTGACGAGTATCGCTGAGAGGATGTTCCCAACGGTTGAATCGGTGTGCAGAGACTGCCGGATACTGGAGTGACCTTCTGGTGCCCCTGTTCAGCATATCAAGTTCGGGGGTTCTGGACCGGGGGTCAGGAAGGAGTACCTTCTGGACACTTCTTTTCGCTCCTCTCGCGGCGTCCATCAGAGAGTCCACCAGCTAGTCTAAGTAAAGACTATGTGTGGTGGCTATGTTTCATCACTAACTCATATGGCACAGAAGACGATCGGACGCAATACTGGCAACTCTGGTCGGGTCAACGTCTCTGGGAACGAACTCGATCAGCTCGGCCTCGCAATCGGCAGTGCAGTCGACGTCGACGTAGCCGAGTCGAAGGATATTGCGCAAGCGCTTATCGATAGCAAAGACGCGGAACGATTCCTCATCGTCACCCCTACTAAATAACCACGAATGCAGGACACAACCGAATTCCGGACGAACCGCGATCTGTTCTCGAATCACTACCTCGACGAACATCTCCCCGATACGGACGCTTGGGAGTCGGTCGACCCTACCGAACTCCAAGAAGCGTATGACGATATCGTCGATCTTTGGAAGCACGAGCGCGATCTCGTTGCCGATCGGAATGAATCCCAACTCGAAGAGAAGTTCATCCGGCCGATGTTCCGGAAGTTGGGTGTCCCATTTGAGGTCGAAGAGAGCGTCGAGCAGGGCCAACGCCGACCTGACTACGGGTTCTTCGAGTCGGACGAGGGAGCACGAAATGCGTTCACGCGTCGCCGCGACGGTGGCGATTTCTACAAGAATGCGGTCGCGGTTGCGGATGCCAAACGCTGGGGCCGGAAGCTCGATACACGGGGCGAGCAGCAGCGCGATTTCGAGAACCCGAGTTACCAGATCCACGTCTATCTCCAAGAGACCCCAACGACGTGGGCAGTCCTCACGAACGGCGAATACTGGCGGCTCTATTACGGTCCGACTAGCCATCGGCTCGATTCGTACTACGAGATCCATCTCCCGACGGTGCTCGAATCAGGCGATCTAGAGACGTTCAAGTACTTCTACCTGTTCTTCCAACATGAGGCATTCCTTCCGGACACGAGTGGTGACTGCTTCCTCGACGATGTTTACAGCGAGAGCAACGTCTTCGCCGAGGAGTTGGGTGAGGATCTCCAAGACAACATCTACGACGCGATCCAATCGCTCGCAGAAGGGTTTCTCACCTATCCTGACAACGATCTCGGAGCTGACGATCTAGATCTCATCCACGATAGTTCGCTGATTTACCTCTACCGGCTCATCTTCGTTTTGTACGCCGAGAGCGAGGGCCGAGACCTTCTCAACACGGACAACGAGATCTACGAGCAGTCCTACAGCCTGAACACGATCAAACAGGAGATCGCCGAGGAACTCGACAGCGACAGTCCGAGTTATCAGAACTGGCAGGACAACCTCTGGGACCGGATCGATGAACTGTTCCAGCTCATTGATCAGGGCAGTGCGTCGCGGAACATCCCAGAAGAGGACCTCCATATCCCGGCCTACAACGGTGGACTATTCCGAACGAGTCCCGACTCGGACGACAGCCCCGAGGCGCGGTTTCTGGCCACGCATACGGTGGGTGACGAGCATCTCGCGCGAGTCATCGAGTTGCTGACGCGGAGCCAAACCGGTAGTAGTGAGAAGATTTTCGTGGACTACTCCTCGCTTGACGTGCGTCACCTCGGAAGCGTCTACGAGGGACTCCTCGAATACCAACTGAACGTCGCGGACGAGCCGCTCACGCTCGACGATGGCGAGTACGTACTCGCTGATGAGGGAGATGAGGTTGTCGTCGTTCCCGATGAAGTCTACCTCACGACGGATTCGGGCGAGCGTAAGGCCACTGGTTCGTACTACACGCCAGAGTACGTGGTTGAGTATATCGTTGAGAACACGTTGGAGCCGCTGGTCGAGGACATCCGAGAGGATCTGATCGGGTACGACTCTTACGAGAACGAGAGCGGGTTCGCCGAGGAATTCGCCGAACGGATCTTCGAGCTGAAAATCCTCGACCCGGCGATGGGAAGTGGGCACTTCCTGACGAACGCGATCGATTACCTCGCCCGGGAGATCATCGACGCCCAGGAACGACAGGCCGAACAGCAGGGTGTCGAGACGGTCGGTCAGGGGCAGGACATCAACTGGGCGCGACGGCAGGTCGCCCAGCACTGCATCTACGGTGTAGACCTGAACCCGCTGGCGGTGGAGTTGGCGAAGGTTTCGCTGTGGCTCCGGACGCTGGCTGCCGAACAGCCGCTTGCGTTTCTTGATCACCATCTAAAAACTGGGAACTCCTTAGTAGGATCCGATATCGAGTCTATCGACGAACTGGAAACGGACGCGAACGGTGGTCCGAACGCCTCACTCGCTGACTTTGGTGCGGTTCGTCGAGGCACCATCGATCACCTGATGGATGTCTACGAGGAGTTTATCGCTATCGAGAACACCGACCTCGCGGACGCAAAGGAGATGGAGCGCAAGTACCGTGAGATCGAGCGGGACGACCTCCGCAACCGGCTCGTGGCGATGGTAAACGTCAAAACGGCTGAACCCTTCGACCTTGATCTCCCCAGTGGGGCCTACGAGCGGATGGCGCGGGCCCTGGATTCGGAGAGCAAGTGGGCCGACGTGGCGGCGACTGATTGGTTTCAAGCGGCGCAGACGACAGCCAAGAAACACAACTTCCTGCACTGGAAACTGGAGTTCCCAGAAGTGTTCTACGAAGTTGACGGCTCCGACCTGGCGAACCCAGGTTTCGACGCGGTGATTGGGAATCCACCGTACGTCCGGATTCAGCGCATCGATGACACAGTCGCGGACTGGCTGTTCGACCAATATCAGACCTGTTCACAGAAAGTCGACCTCTCTGTACCGTTTCTCGAATTGGCCATCGACCTCATCTCAGAAACTGGTATTGCTAGCTACATCTCCACGTCACAGTGGCTTGCCACCGACTACGGGCAGGCAGCTCGTGAATACCTCGGCAAGGGGCATATCAGGCGGATGATCGACCTTGGCACCTTGCCCGTATTTGAGGGAATTTCAACGTATCCTGCTATCTTTTTCCTTGAAGCAACTCCACGCGAGTCGCTGGAATATGCAGAAGTCGTGGACGAGGAGCAACTCAATATGGAGTCACTTCGAGAACTGGATCTCCGCGAATTCGGCTACGATCGATTCGGCTCGGAGTCTTGGGTGCTAGAGGGACTTGACCTTCGGGCGACGCTCGACCGAGTTGACGCGACGGAACCCCTCTCGGAGTGGGGCAACTTCAATATCGGGGCTATCACCGGCATGGACGAGGTATTCGTTGTCACCGATGAAGATGTCAAGAAACACGGGCTGGAGTCCGACCTCATCTACCCGCACGCCCATCGAGGCGAAGAGATCACGAAATACGGCCGCGTCACCCCCGAAAATCGGGTTATCTATCCGTACGAAGCGGGGAATGATGGCGGGGCAACTCTCATTCCAGAGCATCGATTAGAGGCAGAATACCCCAACATTCACACATATCTGCGATCCTACGAGGATGAGCTTCGCGAACGGCGTGACTCGCGGAAGTACTATGCCGATGGTCCCGACTGGTATCAGTTCCTCCGCCAGGGCCGGTACGATTATATCAATGTCAAGAAATTGTTGGCCCGGGGGGTCGCCACAGAGTCCTGTGTCGGTCTTTTAGACGAAGGGAGCATCTTTAGTGGAAACAACTGCCCCGGATTTGTCCCGTCAGATGACATTCCCGGTGACGTAACGTACCTGCTTGGATTACTCAACTCGACACTCATATCGGAATATCTGCAGCAGGTGTGTCCGGCAAAGATGCAGGACTATATCCGGCTTAACGCTGGTGACCTGAATTCGATTCCGATTCACTCCATTACATTCAATACGCCAGCCGACCGCCGTCGAGAGTTGGTTGAGCAGGGTAATTCCCTATTCGAGGCATACATCCTTGGCGACACATCGCTTGATGAATTTAACACGTTCGTTGATACTCAGCTGAAGGAAAGTCGGTCTGATGTCGTCCACGACCTTTTGTCAGGCATCGCTGTGGAGATGGCTGATCTCGTCGCAGAACGGAAGGCGCTCAATCTCGACTTCGCTGACCACCTCGGTACCTACGGAGACGGACCGACCCTCGGCGACCTGTACCAACCACCGGCAGGGCTGGCCGATTCGATACTGACCGACACCGCGGCCGAACGCGAGAACCTCCGGGTCGGGGGGGTCACGGTGGCCGAGGCGGAATCGAAACTCGTCGTACGGGCGACGTCGCGCTACAAACCGGAGAATCCCGAGGAGTGCGAGACCGACCGCTGGGACTACACTGAGACGGATCCCGAACCAGTAATGGAGTTCGTTGGCCTCTCCGATGCAGAGTACGCCCTGATTCGGGCGTTCGTGCCTCACGCCGTTTCCGAGGCGGGGGGCTTCGCAGGCTTTCGGGAGACGGCTACCAAGACCAATTCGCTCGTGGATCGATTGGAGGTGCTGACTCTGCCCGACCTGTCGGATGTCGAGGACGGACTGGAGCGCTACCAGAGGGATAAACAACGCGCCGAAGAGTTCGACAAGAAAATCGAAAAGGCCGA
Organism: Halococcus saccharolyticus DSM 5350; assembly: GCF_000336915.1. Lineage (NCBI taxonomy): Archaea > Methanobacteriati > Methanobacteriota > Halobacteria > Halobacteriales > Halococcaceae > Halococcus > Halococcus saccharolyticus. Next base: position 81,085 of record NZ_AOMD01000029.1, read on the forward strand.
CGAGTTGATCGATCAGATCGTCTACCAGCTCTACGGCCTGAATGACGAGGAAATCGAGATCGTCGAGGAAGCAGTGGTGGACGACTGATTTCGAGATCCAAGTCCGCGTCACGTTCGTCGGTGGACCGGGCGAAATAGTGCCGCACATCTGCCTGTGAAAGCCCGCACAGCGCGCTGTGGGCGCAACCAAGAGCGTGAAGGTGGGCTGTGGAGGGAGGGTACGCAGCCGGACTTTGGCCGGGCCCGACGGGAGCGGGAATTCTTCAGCGGTTGCCGTTGGAATGAAGCTGTCTCAATAGATCGCTAACGGCTGTATCTGAACGTCGGGATATGACAGCTCAAACTCTGAACTGCTAATTTCTCTTCCGTCGAGGATGTCGTTTGCCATGTTCGCTACATCTCTCCTTATTTTGAGTTCTTCTGTTTTTCGTTCTCTTGGGTTAGTAGTGTTCTTCTCTGCAAGATCAGCGAAAGGTATTAGTTGAACGTCATCTCCGCGTTCTATCTTTGTACTAATTTTTGCGAGAACAGCGTATGGTTTAGTAGAGCTTGGGAAATCGAGAGGACGGGTTCTAAAATTCTGTTCCGGCAATTCCATGACGAAATCGACATCAGAAGAAGTATTCGTCCGATAGAGGTCATCATGTTCCATAAGTGAACCGAAGAACATCTTAGCGCCTTTACTGGCATGCCCAAGACTTTCGAGTTCGTTTTGCATCTCTTCCAATTCTTCCGAATCTTCTGAATCAAGAATGCCAGACTTGTCAAAATACCCTAGTGCTTCGCTCATACCTCCGACAGTCTGTTCAATATCAAACTCACTTTTAATCTCCTCTATAGGTGTATGGATTAAGGGCGCAGAAATCATGACAGGAGAATTTGTGGTGAGCTCGTCTCGATCTCTGGTGCTAAATCCTTCATCGATTTGCGTGGCACCAGATGCCTCAAGAACCTCCAAAAGAAGGGCGAATTTCGCCATTTCATCCTTCAAGTCATAGACAAATTCTTCCTCTTTACCACGCTCCCAATTTGCAGAAATTGCTGCTTTTAGTTTGGCGAACAGACCAGATGGGTCGGTTGCTTCTCCTCCCACCTCACCACCCATATTCACGTTGCTATTTACTCTCTCAATGGTTTCTTCTAGTTTCCCACCATGATGAGTAATAAGGATCTCATTGACAGCGGTCTCGTCAAGATATATTATTGTGTTCATATTCTGCGATGGTCATTGCTACTTAAGTGACTTTCCTCAGTGGTGCGAAAGTAGAGCCGCAAAAGTAAATCTTCACCCGCCCCACGGGGTTGGACGAACCGAAATCGTCGATCCTCATTTTGCACACCAAACGCCGAATCCTATGTGCAAAATTAGAGCCAAACGAATCCGGACCGACAACGATAACGCATGGCGGAAGGTTCTCGCCGCCGACGTCGGCGTAGTGGTCGTCGTGATTGATGTCAAAGAGTACGTAGAAGGCCTCCCGATTGGGCAGCGTCGACATACTCGTCCCAGCCAAGACGTCACAGTCGGCGAATTATTCGAGGATCGCACCGCGCTGGCTCTGTGCGTCGATGGTTTGCTTCGTCGTTGTGCTGCGGATGTAGGCAGCGTAGCAGGTCATTTTCGGGTCAGTCTTGGCTACCAAGCGTGATGGAATGAGCAAGTAGGGATTCTTTACAGTCTGTAGAGAAGCAGGTGTTTCTCTACAGGGCGAGATAAGCGGCACTATATAGTACTACTTCGACGGTTGGGAATGGCTGCCGTTTCAAGCTGATTCACGATCGGTGCCGTAACGGTCACAAGCCCGATTCTCGGACAGTTCCAGCGTGATCAAAGTCGAAGTGTCTTCCGCGTGTTTTCCACGGTTGATTGAAGCCACCACCGCTTTCACCCGCAAAATCGCACGACTGCACCAACTTCAAAGCAGACCATGCTACTTATTCAGCGGCAAACGCCGAAGTAGTACTATGTACCTCGGTATTGATGGTAAAGTTGATTATATGCCCATTCTGAGCGGTCGCTAATATGAGCACACGCGATTTTGATGATATCCAATACGACCAATTATTGGAAGAGTACATGAGCTTGTTTGATGATCTTGATTTGAGTCGAAAACCTCATAGAAGATTGGCCGTCTGGATCCTAGATGATTCCTATCGGCGGATACTATTCAAAGCTGGAAGAGAATACCTTGAATTTTCAAGTGTGAAATCTGGAAACAGTATTACGATACTTTGGCGAAAGACGCTTGACAAATTCGAATCGCTTGACACATTTGAAGAACCAAGCGAGATGACGTCAAACATAGAACAGATACATGAGTTCCGTAACCAGATTTCCCATAATACTGACTACGATCCCCCGCAATCAAATCTTGAAGCAATTCGGACACAGACAGCTGATTGGTTGGATTGGATACTCTCTCATGCACACCAGTATCATTCTAATCGTGAAGAAATGACACCTCGGGAGCTTATGATTATCATGGCTAAACGTAGTCTTGATAGAATTCTGGTAGAGACAGAGGACTCTGACTTTGATGGTGAGTTCGGCGGTTGGTCAAGAAGGATTTGTGACGATGCAGAAAGACTGAAAGCAGATATAGAGGACTTAGAGGACGAAGGACCAGAGATTTCAGTAGAGTTGGTCGATACACTGGCGGACGCAATTGAACTGGCACAGCATCTTGAACAGAAGAATCGAACTGAAGCAAAGTTTTGGTCCATGATTGACGACCGTATCGACGAAATGAGGCTAGAGGATCGATAACTATCATACCTGTTATGATTCAATACAGGGTCAGGTATCCTGCCGCTTTCTGTGGAATCGTCTCGGTCGTTGCATTGTGCTGTCCGGTAAAGATTTCGCCGGGCAGTACGTTCGACGTTCAAGCGGAAGGGGGCTGAATGGGGATGGGTGCTGCCGGACGCGACTGGATCATCGACGACCGACCCGCTCATGCGGGCAGTGTGGCACCGAGTATCGCTCGCTCTCCCAGCACTGGACCAAAGCCCGTGATTGCGACCACCGACCGCGAAGCGGTGCGACAGGGGTATGTCGCGGACAGGAGGGGGACTGATGAGCAACACAAATAAGCCACTCCCAGCACCGGTCAGTGAATATATGAATGACCGCTATGGCGCGACGACTTGCGAGGTTATGGACGCAGTCACGCGATTCACAATATTCGGGGGAGACGATGGGTATGGAATTCTCGATGATAGGAGAATGACGAGCGTCGAATGGAACGACTGGACTGTTGCAGAGCCGAATCATTAACCTATGAATAAAACCGAAATAATTGACATTTTCGAATCCGAACTTGGCCATGCAGACGGGCGTGTTGAATTGACTCAGCAGATAGGAAATGTGGAACAATCAATCAAAGGGAGATACTGGCGTATAAGCCACGCAGTTAGTGCCCTCAGTGAACTATATCAAAACCTCAATTCCCCCCAACGATCAAGTATTCTTGATGAAAAGAAAGAATTGGAGCAGCTTAGTAAGAGAGAAGAAAACCAGAGGGCAAGACTCCGATCCAAAACTGAGAATGCGATTGGAGGTAAGAGCAGTCAAATTATCCATGCACAATACACTGCGGATTTCATTCGTCGTGCTGTAGCGAGGCGTAACGTACAGGCGCGAGAAATAACCTCTCGACATCTATCATCTGTGATTAGCGATCTTAATGACAATTTATACAATTCAAACTTCGATCCAACCCAAACAAGTGCGATAATTTCTAGCAACAATCGCCAGCGTGTCCGGGATTATGCTGCTGATTTCGCTTGGCACTTGATCTGTAAAGGGTGGAACCAAGATGACATGGATAATCTCGGCAGACGCATGAGGAATACAAGCAAAAACATCTCCGACTATGTTGCAAATTTAGCTACTCAGAGCAGAAACAGATATCGATATCTCATATTCATCCCAAATATAAAATTGGATCCACCAAAACGGCGATTGCTTGACAATGGAAACGCAACTCTTTATCCATCTGACTACTTGCAAATAGACAATTTGTATAAAAATAGCCAACTATCGTCACAGGAACGGGATTCAATATCTGAAATATTGCGCGAGAATTCTTGTATCGGGTTATCAGTAACTGCTTATGCGCGTAGAGAGGCTGCTCAAATCGCAATCAATAGGACCCATGAGGTGTTAGACGTATGTTCTTATGTCCATCAACAATCTGACCTAAGATTGCCTGAATATACAGGACCTTTCAAACGAATCAGGTGGAACTTGAATTCGAAATCTCCACCGCTACGCGAGATGAGTTACAAGAGCAACTATCCCGCAATTCTTGACGAAACACGTGCGACTACTGCTGATCAAGTGTATCAGGTAGCAATCACAAACGGGGAATTACCGGCGCGGCTATCACGAGCACTACGTTTGTTTCGGCGATCAAATCAAAGTGGGCCAACGGTTGCTTCAGTCATTGATCAAGTAGCCTGTTTAGAAACGCTCGTCTCACAGGGAGAAAGCAACCGAAATCACGTTATTGATTCGGCAATTACCTTAGCTGGTATAACCGAAGAGGACCAGCACCGAATCACGTCCAATATTAATATCCTGTATGATAAACGAAATGCAGCGCTTCACTCAGGGGAGACAAAAATAGATACTCCAGAGGTCATTGAGCGGGCACAAAAGTCTCTTCAAAATATTCTTTCTGCGATAATTGGTAGAATTTCTGAATATATAGATCACAACCCCAAATCGGATATGGATAGTTTCCTTGATTACGTGGACAAGGAAATCAAACATCGTTACAAAGTTGTGTCGTGGAAATTATATCGAGATACGTTAGTCATAGACCGAAATTACCGGCTTGAAGGCGAATTTGTAAATGATAGTGGTCAACGTATCGCTGATGTTCAAGGAAGTTTTCGTGTCGAAAATCCTGACCAACACTTCGTGTTTGAGTGTGATTATCGATTGCGTAACCGTAGTTCAAACTCCGTCAGTAGCCGCGAAAGGGTATGGTTGAATGCAAGAGTCAAGGGGAAAGATTTGGTGTTGGGCCCTGTTTCCGGAGCACATTCAATGTTTTCAGAAACCAGCCGTTTCTCTGTTAGAGATTATTCAAAACAATAGCAGTTATCCGTCTTCTCCGCTGAATAGTGGCACGGCGCACGGGTCGTTTTGCTGAGCAGCACATTCGATGCTGTGGACGGTAAAAGACGGACCTACGGAAGCAATATGGGGATCTGATCATCGGTTATCCCAGACTACTGGCATGGCCAGAAACTATATTTTCTGGGCAGACTGCCCAGAAGTGGGGCTGCTTTAAGACAAACGCACCCCAGCCCGAAACTGTCCGCTCATGACCGCCACCACCGCCCTCTACTGTCGCGTCAGCACCACCGACCAGACCCTCGCTCGCCAACGCCAACGCACCAGTGAATACGCGACCGACGCCCTCGGCATCGAACCCGCCGCTATCGAAGTGTATTCCGACAAGCAGACCGGCACCGATACCGACCGCGACGGCTACCGCGAGCTCATGGAAGCCGTCGAAGCCGGCGACGTCGAGCGCGTGATCGCCTCGGAGGTCTCGCGTATCTCTCGGTCGGTGCGGGATTTCGCCGCGACCGTCGATCGCATCGTCGACGAAAACGAGGTCGGATTGCACATTTTGGACATGGGTATCGACCTCGATCCCGACGAGCGTGATCCCTACACGCGCGCGTTCTTGACAGTGGCAGCGACGTTCGCCGAGCTCGAAGCCGAGATCAAACGCGACAACATCACCGAGGGGATCGCTGCGAGCCGTGAGCAGGGCAAGTGGCACGGTCGACCGCCGTTCGGCTTCGATGTGGGACCAGAAGGCTATCTGACGCCGAACGACGACTATGAGACTGCCGTCGTCATCCTCGATGAACTCGATAAGGGTGCGAGCAAGCGCGATCTCGCACGCCGCACCGGTGTTAATCGATCGACTGTTCAGCGTATCGCCAACAATCGAGAGCGATATGTTGGCGAGCCGCCCGAACCTGCTACCTCTGCTTGATTTTCGTTACCGGCTGCTGGCTGTTTAAATCCCAGAGGGTTTGTTGCAGGCTGCAATGAACCACCTCCTTCACTGCAGGGGTAGCACGTAACTTGCTCCCGCCACCCATCGAATTAATGTCAGTTAATTGGATCGTGATCCGGTGCCACAACTCCCCGACCGATATTTTGGCGAGCCAGCATCTCCCTGCGAGATGAATCACAGAGATTCCTCGCGGTGGAGCACACTGGGCCGCGCCACAACAGTCGGTCACATACTCTTAAGTGAGCTATCCGCAATATCGCTAAGTATGCGAGAAGTAGTCACGATGTGGCGGGATACGCGGATGATCATGCTCACCGCCGTGGTTGCTGCGGTGTACGCTGCCGTACTCATCCCGTTCAAGGGACTTACTATCATACCAGGTTTCACGAGCGTTCGGCCGGCAAACGTCTTCCCGGTCATCTTCAGCCTGTTTTTTGGGCCCGCGGCCGCGTGGGGATCGGGCATCGGCAACCTCATCGGCGATATCTTTGGTGGGACGTTCGGTCCAGCAAGCTTCTTCGGATTTATTGGAAACTTCTTTTTCGGCTTTGTCGGATACAAACTGTGGGGCAACCTCGGGCCGCTATCGAGCGGCGAGGAACCTGACTTTCGTTCGAATACGGGCCGGCAACTGCTCGAGTATCTCGTTGTCGCGCTGGTTGCGGCCGCCATCACGGCGGCCATCATTGCGTGGGGGGCGGACCTCCTCGGCCTCGTGCCGTTTCCCGTCCTCGGGGCGACCATCACCGTCAACAACTTCATCGCCGCCGCCATCCTCGGTCCACCACTGCTGTACCTGACATGGCCGCGAGTCAAGGAAATGGGCTTGCTATATCCCGAGGTACTGCGCGACGACGATCTCTCTGACGTTGCTTCCGCGCGTCGCCAGATCGCAGCCTACGGCATTGCCGTCGTCGCTATCGTGTGGGTACTCGTTGGCGTCTTCATTGCTCCACCACAGTCAACATTCCAGAGGGCACTGGGTGCGATCGGGTTTGTCCTTGTCCTTGGGCTCGCGGTTGTTTCCGGAGAGCGACTTTCGGAGTTGGTCGGCTACTGATTCGGGGAATGGAGTTTATCTGTTTCCCGATCGTTGCGAGGAGCAGATGGTCGGCAATACGGAAGACGGCGGGCCGGTGGTCCGGCTCGATGATGTGGTGTTCGCCTATGACCAGAAACTTGATTTATCGAAATACGACTTCGCTATGGGTAACGCGGAGTCCGTTCCTGATCCGGACGCACGCGAGGGACCGGTTCTCCGCGGAGTGGACCTTGAGATTCCTATGGGTGCGTTCACCGTTGTCATGGGTGCAAGCGGTGGGGGGAAGTCCACGCTGTTACGCACGCTCAACGCCATTATTCCTGACTTCATGTCGGGGTCGTTCGCAGGAGATGTGACTGTCCTCGGTAGAGATACGACCGAGGCACGTGTGAGCGAGATGGCCGAAGTCGTTGGGATGGTGCTTCAGGACTACGAGTCGCAACTTTTCGGGACGAACGCCACGGCCGAGGTGGCGTTCGGTCCGGAGAACCTCGCAGTCCCCCCTGATGAAATCAGTGATCGCATCGAGCACGCACTTGAGCTGGTCGGATTGGCGAATCTCGACCGCAGACGATCACCCGACACGCTCTCTGGTGGACAGAAACAGCGCCTTGTCATTGCAGGCGTCGTAGCGAACCAGCCCCGACTGCTCCTTCTCGACGAACCAACGAGTGATCTCGATCCCGCCGGAAGCCGTGATACCCTACAAGTCATCCGCTCGCTCGCTGCGGAGAACGACGGGACGAACGATTGGGCAGGCCCTGAGAACGTCGTTATGGTCTCTCATAACGTTGAAGAAGCGCTCCTGGCTGATCGTATCGTCCTCCTTCGTGACGGACAGGTGTATCGCCATGGTCCTACCAAAGAGGTGTTCACCGACGTGGAGGCACTGCACGCGTCACGCGTCGCCGTTCCACCCGTCGTTGAGACGTTCGATCGTCTGGGGTGGCCAGCGGACGATCTCCCTCTGACCATCGATGATGCAGCTCGCTATGTCGCAAAGTACGATCTCGATTGGATGCCGCCCGGCGTTCAAGATGAGCAGCCGCCGGGGGCACCCGCCGGTACTGGTGAGTCGCCAGGCGATCCGATCTTCGAGTTCGCTGACCTCGTTTACGAGTACGATACTGATCAAGGGACGGTCCGGGCGGTGGATGGTGTCGATCTCACGGTCAGTGAAGGGGAGGCTGTCGCAATTGTCGGTCACAATGGAAGCGGAAAGACGACGCTGGCCAAGCATTTCAACGGGCTACTCGCACCTGATGCGGGGAGTGCGACGTGGCGCGGTCGCGATGTAGCGTCCCTTCCTATGGCGGAAGTCGGTCGCTCGATCGGCTACGTGTTCCAAAATCCTGATCACCAGATATTTGCAGACACCGTTCGAGAGGAGGTGACGTTCGGTCCGGAGAACTTCGGCCTCGAAGGTGAAGAGCTGGAACAGCGTGTCACGACGGCGATCGAAACAGTCGAACTCGACGGACTGGAAGAAGCAGACCCGTTTACCCTCTCGAAGGGACAGCGTCAGCGGGTCGCGTTGGCGAGCATCCTTGCCACGGAGCCTGACGTTATCGTCTTCGACGAACCCACGACCGGACTGGACGCCACTCAGCAGCGCCAATTCATGGATCTCGTTGCCCGCTTGAACCGCGAGGAGGGGATGACCGTCGTGATGGTAACTCACAACATGAACACGGTTGTCCGATACGCGTCCCGTACGGTGGTGATGGACGACGGCCGAAAGGTGGCGGATCGTCCGACAAGGGAACTGTTCGCCGATGAGGGCGCGTTGGAACAGTGGCAGCTCAAACCACCCCAGCCGGTGGCACTCTCGAACCGACTGGCGGCTGACGCGGGGACCGACGGCGCGCTCCCAGCACTCTCAGTGGATGAGGTGGTTTCTGGATTGGGTGGTGATGGTGTGTTCGATAATACAGACGCGAGGGCAACAACGAACGAAGGCGAGAGCGGGAGCGGTGAGAAAGAAGAGTCTCCGGCGACCAGCGGTACTGATCCCATGTCGGACGGAAGTGATGACCGATGAGCAGGTCGCCATCACTGTACGTCGACCGAAATACCGTCTTGCATCGATTGACGGCACGATCGAAACTGGTGCTGTTGTTGGGCGTATTCACGACCGCGTACGTGTTTGGTCATCCAGCAGCGGTGTTCGTTCCGCTGGCGGCGTCGTTTATTGCACTCATCTACGCTGGAGGGTGGCGTAATTTCAAACGCCTTGCGTATATCATCGCCGCGCTGTTCCTCGTTGGATTCGTCGTCTGGCCGGCGTTCACCGCATCTGGCGGCCCGACGTTGCTTCACACCCCGGTGGTGACCGTCACCCGCCGCGAATTCCTCTTCGCACTGGGACGCTCAGAGCGTATCGCTGCGTTCATCGTCGGCGGTCTGCTATTCGTGACGACTACATCGAACGAAGAGATCGTGGCCGGTCTCCGGTCGCTCGGACTGCCCTACGCGTTTTGCTTCGCGGTTGGGACAGCGTTACGACTGTTCCCGACGTTTCTCGGCGCAACCGGCACTGTCCAACAGGCCCAGGCTGCACGTGGGCATGAAGTGAGTGGCGGTAATCCGATTTCACGACTCCGAGGCTACATCCCACTCCTCATTCCGGTGTTCATGACTGCCATCCGTAACGTCCAGACGCAGGCGATGGCCTTGGAAGCGCGTGGGTTCGACACCCGGCGGGATCGGACGTTCTACAACAAACGGTCGTTCGCACCAGCTGATTGGGCCGTCGTCGTTATCAGTCTCGTCCTGATTGTTGGGTCTGTCTGGCTCTCACTGGCCGGGTTCGGTGGGATTTGAGGAAAGCGAACGAATTTCGCGAAGGATCACCGCGACCCGCATTCCGGTCACGGTAAGTCTTTATCATGAAAGGACTGCATCGATAGGATATGGTTTCCAATGACACGGACCCATTGGCGTGGACCCGAGACTACACCCCGATACTCCAATCGCTTGCAGCGGAATACAGCGAATCGAAGCCACTTGAGGGTGATACCGTTGCGCTCGCATCACACTTGGAGACGAAGACTGGTGTCCTCGTAGAGACGCTTCGTGCCGCCGGAGCGCGCGTCCTCGTTACTGGCAGCGAACCGTTCAGTACCAAAGAGGCGGTCGTCGAGGCTCTCCAAGAGCTCGACGGGATCGAGACGTTCATTGAGGCGGGAATGAGCGATGAGGAATGGGAGGCTGGCCAGCACGACCTGCTGGAGGAAGAACCAGACTTCATTCTTGATGACGGCTGTGAACTCATCGCCAAAGTCCACGCTGACCACCCCGACATTGCTGAGGGGGTCATCGGTGGTGGCGAGCAGACCACCGCTGGAATCACGCGCGTGGAGGCGATGGAGGAACAGGACGTGCTCCAGTTCCCGGTGTACGGTGTCAATGATACACCGATGAAACATTACTTCGACAACGTCCATGGCACCGGTGAATCCTCACTAGCGAATGTAATGACCACAACCAACACCATGCTCTCGGGCAAGACGGTTGTCGTGGCTGGCTACGGCTACTGCGGACGCGGGATCGCACGAAAAGCTCGGGGAATGGGCGCGTGGACGATCGTCACCGAGGTTGACCCACGTAAGGCGCTGGAGGCGGTCATGGACGGCCACCGTGTGATGACTATGGGTGAGGCTGCTTCCCTCGCGGACTACGTCATCACCTCAACGGGCAATCGCGAAGTCGTGCGCAAAGAGCACCTCGACCAGCTCCAAGACGGTGTTATTCTCGCCAATGCCGGTCATTTTGACGTCGAACTCTCGCTAGAAGACCTCAAGGCGGAGTCTAATGATGTAACTCAGCCAAAAGAGGGGATCACGCGCTATCATTTGTCGGATGGACGTCGGGTGAACGTGCTTGCTCGTGGCCGTCTCGTGAATCTTACTGGGCCCCACAGTCAGGGTCACCCTGCGGAAGTGATGGATACGACCTTCGCGATGATGTTTGCTGCTGCCCACGATATGCTCACTCAGGATCCAGACCTCACGCCTGGACTGTATGCGATTCCGGATCACCTCGATCGCGAGGTGGCCAGCCGCAAACTGGAGACGCTTGGTATTGCTATCGACAGTCTGACGGAGAATCAACGCGAGTACTACGAGGAGTGGGAGCACCCAGACAGTAGCTTCTGAGCACACCTCGTAGTCCTATTCCACTTTGCCTCCGACAGAGTAGTGAATTGCACTCCTTTATTGTCAAAATGTATATTTGCGTTTGCTCCAGTAGTGCCAGTTCGCGTGTACCGCGCTATAGGTTGAACTCGATATCCGTGTCAGCAAGGTACGTCGCACCCTGCTCGACCGCCTGTTCGGCCGACGGTCGATCCTGCATCACGAACACGGTGTTGTTCCCTTGGCTCGTGTGGTACACCGAGTTCCGAAGGATATCCGCGTGGTCGGTGTACTTCCTTTTCACCACGCAGAACGTCTCGATATCGTCGGTTGCCACGCGAGTGACTTCATAGAAATACTCATCCAAGAACGACTCTACTCGATCCATCTCGTCGGTGGGCACTTCGAAGCGATACTGTTCACTGTCATACCACTCGCGCAACTCGTCGAAGACCTCCTCCTGGTCGAAGTACTGACTGAAGATGTACAAGCCGGCATCTTTGACTTTGAACGCGTTGATCTCTGTGGTGTCGGCGTCGAATGTAGGCATGAGTTGAACACTACTTTGATTCTGGGAGGTTTCGACGTCCTGTACTGGTTGAGCAGCGGTACTCACCCCGAGCACAAATCCTTTGCTAGCGATCACCACAGCTGCAGCAACAGACTTCTCTCTTGTTTCTCCGACGTGGCCATGCCAATTGGCAACAAGAACTAAGAAGTGGGAGCCTGTATAGAAGTGTGCAGGTGTGTTTGCCTGTGCTACGTGCGGTCAACACGGGGACACCGTGCGTAGGAGCATACGCGAACCACGGGCCGGGGGTCAAACCGACCGGCCCATTTTCCCAGCCAGACACTCGCTAGGGGATGGCTTCGGGAGCTTGCCGGCGCGCTCATCTGTGGCCCGCTAGCGAGCACAAATGGTGTCGTGACACATCGCGTTTCGAGTGACAATCCCACCGCTGGATGGTGGTTTTTCTAATGAATGCACTGCTTCACCGAGATCGACGTCCACAATTGATCTGACAACCACACTGTCCACAGAGATGGTGGACGGACGGGCTGTCTCTATCGCTCCGAATCAGTACCCGCTTCTGTCTCTGATTCGGAGGGGCGCTGCGAGAGGCGGTCGAATCGCGATTGCGCGCGCTCTGCGCGCTGGTCGGTCTCCTCAGCTTTGTAGGTCGCGTTCCGTACTTCCCCATCCACAACGCTCACGTACAGAACCGCGTCTTGGTGGCGACCACTCTCCGGCAGTTCTGGCTTTGGGAGAAGGATGTCGTCAACAGTTTCGCCATCGCGTTCGAGCAACAGCACGGCGAGGTCTTCTTCGAAGCGATCAACCACTGCCGTGTACTTGCCGTCGGATGGCATTGTTTAGTATTCCTCCTCGATGACGCGCTCGCCTTGGTCGTTTGTGACGATAATCGTATCGCCGCCATTGTTCCAGATTGCCGATCCGGAACCCCAGTAGAGATCAGTGTTGGTGTTGGTCCCCTCGCCGGTGTGCAAGGTAATCGTCTCACCAGCACCGAGAACGGTATTCGAAGGAATCGTATACTCGTGGTCGGCTGCGTCTGCGACGGTCCATCCTGAGAGATCAAGGCCCTCGCTCCCGGTGTTTTCGAAGACGATGTACTCGTCGTTGAGGTTGTCGCTCTCATCGCCCTCGGCGTCCGCGTGTACTTCGGTGATACCTAGCGATCCGGCGGTGCTGGATGTCTCAGTCCGTTCTCCACCGTCAGTTATGGTCGGTGTTGGCGTACTCTCGGTCTCCGAAGATGTTTGGGTCACTGTTGACGTTGGAGTCGGAGCCGGGGTTTGGGTTGACTCTGTTCCGACGGTGACCGTCGTGCGTTGTTCGACCGGGGTATCGGAGCCAGGTTCGACCGATTGTCCATCACGGAGCGAGCCAGGGTCGGTGGGTGCAGTCTGCTGGGTAGCAATGGAGACCGCTTCGCCATCGCTGCTCATGACGATGTTCCCGTGGGTGGCAGTCCAGTAGGCGGCGATATCGCGCTCTCCGAGCCGTTTGAGCGCTTCCTCAGCGGGATGTCCGTACTGTGAATCATACGCACTGGAGATGACCGTCACCTGTGGCTGCACAGCATCGAGGAACGGGCCAGTATTGCTGCCGGCGCTGCCGTGGTGCGCCGATTTGAGAACGATTGACTGGAGATCGCCACTGTATTCGTCGACGAGATAGCCTTCGCCGTCCTCCTCGACGTCACCGGGAAGCATGAAGCGCGTCTGACCGAGTGTGAGTTGGAGGACAACGCTGTTTTCGTTGCCCTGCTCGCTATCGAGGTACGGTTCGGGCGGAGCGAGGACCTTGGTGCTCACTCCCTCAAAGGGGATTGAATCACCGGCGCGGGTTTCGTAGAGTTGAACATCGTGTTCCTCGACAGCATCGAGATACTCTTGATAGGTCTGTGAACTGGAAGCAAGACCGGGATCGTACACCGCGCCGATGCCGTTGGCTTGGGTTTCGTAGTAGTCGATAACGGCTTCGTGGCCGCCGATGTGGTCGGCATCAGCGTGGCTGGTAACGAGGTAATCGATGCGGTCGATGCCGTGTTGGCGGAGATAGTCGAGGACGATTTCGCCGTCGTCTCGATAATCGCCAGTGTCGATGAGCATGGTTTCGTTGGTCGGCCCGATGATGAGGGTAGCGTCACCCTGTCCGACGTTGATATAATGGATATCGAGCGTCCCTTCGAGAGAGGTGTTCGATTGCGTGGCAGCAGCAGTTTGGGTGATGTCTTCGTTTGAGGATGCGGCCGTGGCAGTGGGTGTTTGCGTCCCGCTCTGTGTGGCTGCTGTGCCGGCTGTACGTTCCATCTGTGTAGAGCCAGCAGTCAGATCAGTGCCAGCGGTCGCCGCGGTTTGATTCCCGCCGGGAGTCCCAGCGCAACCAGCGAGTACGACGAGGCCGCCGAGGAGGAGTACAATAAGTGTGCGGCGATTCATGGTCGGTTCACACGGGTATCTGGACTTATCGCGGATATGTTGTTCTTAGAGTGTGGCGTAATAAACGGTTGGTGGAATATTATCGTTGGCAGATTGCGTTGTTTTGTCCCCAGTTGCGTCTATTTTCTGCTGTTCGCCGGCGACGTCAGAACGCTGAGTGTAGAGACCAATCGAATCGCTACCAACGGGCCGTCATAGAACAGTTGGCATAGGTTTCACGTATCGGCCGAGGGGCCCGCTATCGCTAGCTTTGAATAGCGACACTACTGGCTGCTTATCAGACACTGTTTTTCGCGCTGCTGGTGAGGTGTATGACGAGTTCTATGTTACTTTGTACCAAGGCTTATTACCGCTGACGCATAACTTCAATCGGTTCACATGGATGTAGACATCGAGACGCTGGCGCGGTATCCGATGGAATCGGACGACTGGATAGTCACGGTGCTGATTGGAGGATTCGCATTGTTGTTTTCGTTTCTCATCGTCCCGTGGTTCGTTGTGTCGGGGTACTTAGTCCGCGCGATCCGGTCAGGAATGGAGCATGCCGAGCACCCGCCCGTGTTCGATGAGTGGGGTGACTTACTGAAAGAGGGAGTTGTAGCGGGTATCATCGGATTCATCTATCAGCTCATCCCGCTAGTCGTGTTCGGCGTGTTCGTTGGTGGATCAGTTCTGGCCCTGCTCACGGGATCGGATGCAGGGGCCGGTCTCGGATTCCTCGGGTTCTTCGGAGGGTTGTTCCTCTGGTGGATTCTTGCCCTCGCGTTTGGGTATGTCGGCTTCGCAGGAGTTGCCAACTATGCGAGGAAAGGCACGTTCGGTGCGGGGTTCGATTTCGGCATTATCACTGATGTCGTGACTTCGCGAGAGTATTTGATCGCGTGGGCCTACGTCATCGGGCTGAATATCGTGGTGGGACTCATCGTGACCGTCCTCAATATCGTCCCTATCCTTGGGGGCATCGTGGGAGTGTTCGTTGGGTTTTACGCGCTTATCATTGCCGCGTGGCTGTGGGGAGACGGATTCGCGGCGGCAACCGATGGGCGACAAGTGCCTGAGAGTTCCCCACCAGAGGACCCCTCTGCCAGCTTCGGTCAATTCGAGTCGTAGTCGGGTGAAGACGTACTCATCATAGTGAGGATATCTGTGGTGAGTCCGGTGAGTCCGCAATATACGAAACCGATGGGAGTGAGTACGTATGCGCAAGGCTGAGGCCGATGAAGAACGCAAAGAGACGCGTCTTCAGAGACTCAAACCCCTTTGGTAGGCTGTGTGATCGGGGCGCTCGACTGAGGGGTCGGCGACCGAGTCAGCGTGCTGTTCGCGAGCGTTTTCACTGGTCGCGATACCGGGACGATTGGAATCTTCGCAGACCTGTTCAGTCCCGAATTGTCACTTCTGGAACTGTTCGCTTGTCGGAACGAGTGTCGGTTGCCCGTGTTCGTGGTCCGAGTCTGTGCCATGATCGGTCATTACATGTCGAGTACCACCGCCGCAAATAGCTTAACCGACTGTCAACAAATCATACGCAGTGTTGGGTGAACAGGCGTCGATCACCGGACGAACGATTCCCCCTCTCCAACGACCGTCCGCCTGCGTATTCCCGTTCCAGCTGCCGGTTTCGGCGGTCCGATGTGATCAGGCGATAGTTGGCGTGGGACTCAACGATCAGCCGATTGCTTGCCCGGGAGAGCGATCGCGAGTGATGACACGACAATGCTCTCAACGAAGTGATCAGTCATGAGTGTGATCGCTGTTGCCGACATCGGCCACCCGGACATGTCGTTGGATCCTACGATTCACGAGTGTCCCGACACAACGATTCGGGTTGTCCATCACTCTGGGACTGACCCCGAGACGGGGATTTTCTTCTACATCGTCGAGAACCCTGGCGAAGGATTCGAACAACAACTAGACGAGGATCATACGGTTGCGGAATGGGGGTTGGTGGCGGGCTTGGAGCCGACCCGTGTCTATCGGATACGCCACCCCCCGGAGACCAAGCTCATCTCGCCGAAGACGAGCGAACTCAGCGGACTGATGCGCAGGGCGATTACCAACGCCCGCGGGTGGACAGTCCGACTCCAATTTCCCGATCGGAACGCGCTCGCCGCACTCGCCGAGTACTGCGACACCGAGAACATCTCGTTCACCCTCCAGAAAATGTTCCGGCAGGACGAATGGGACGGCGGTGTACCCACGGGACTGACCGAAGCCCAGCGCGAAGCGCTGATGACAGCCTACGAGAACGGCTACTTCGAGGAGCCACGCGAGGCGCGTCTCGACGACATCGCGGACGAGCTTGGCCTCTCGCCGACCGCCATCGGCGGCCGCATCCGTCGTGGGACGGCAAAGCTCGTCGAGACGACACTTTTCGACGACTAACCTGAGCTGCGTGAATGGCGTACAGCCACCGTTCGATCACAGTCCATTGTTGTCATCGTCGAGCGAGGATCGATCGGTTTCGATCTGTACTATTCAATGTCGAGTCGGCTGAATTTCGAGTCGGGATGCAGCTGACAGCGGAGGAGTTCGAAAAACCTCCCGCGAAACGGGTGTTCAATCGCCCGAGAAGAACACTGTTACCCCCATCATTGTGCAAAATGTCCGGCGATCATCGCGCATCGTCCTGGCGACTCAGCAAGCGTGTAAACGGACTCTCGCGGCGAGCGCGCCCGGAACAATGGGTTTCGGTGGCAGGATATTGGTAACGGCCTCGGTCGCTATCCGTGGACAGAGCCCGCCAGCAACGCCGCACGCACTCGCGATCGCGATCCATCGGGGAGAGTAAGTTGAGGGTGAGCAATCCCAACCATACCAGAGTCTCCCCAAGTGTGCACTTCGAACGCACAACCGTAGCCCTTTCGTTAACTATCACTTCACGCTCATATTGCTCAAGGTCTGATTCTCGACGTCAACATGGTTCGTGCTCAATATCGCAGTCAACTTCGACGTCATAACCCCGTAGTCGACGGCACGCTCTAGCGATGGGGCATCTGGTGGATGAACTCGGTACTTGGTTCGGTACCTCCGACTCGCGTGTTCTTCCAGAGATATCGACGACAAAATCGCGATCGGCCTACACATCAATGGACATGGGTATTGACCCCCATCCCAACGACTGGGACGACGGAATACAAGTCACCACGAGATAAATCGCGGGTCTTGGAACGCCAATCGACGTCGGTCAATAAGAGGCGGTATCTCGCCCGCCAGTAGCCACGCTTTCAGTTACGGAGAGTGCTCCGGCGTGATTGTCATCAAAGTCCCATGCCACATTTCAACACATTTCACGGTCGAATTTCGGACTCAGAAGCGTGAAACGATCTGGAATCGTCCGAAAAGGTTCGGAACAGCTACCTGGAGTTAAGAACGTGCCCCGACTCTTGACAGGCCGAAGACACCGTGATGTCAAAACTATCCGATCGATTGGAAGGCGTTCAGACGAAGCGCATCGCCATGGTTGGCCTCGTGGCCGTCATGCTCGTGGTTGCTGGATGTAGTGGAGGCGGGGGTGGCAACAACACCAGCGGTGATGGAGCCACTGCTGCTGCCGGTGAAGATACCACCGCTGCTGAAGAGGAAGCCACCGCGGCCGAGGAAGAAGAGACGACTGCTGCTGAGGAAGAGGAAACCACCGCCGCTGAGGAAGAGGAGGAGACCACTGCTGGTGAAGAGACGACAGCTGGCGAAGAGGAAGCCACCGCTGGCGAGGAAGAAACGACTGCTGCTGGCGAAGAAACCATGATGGAAAACGGGACCTCGATGGAAAACGAGACCATGATGGGGAACGGAACCTCGATGGAGACTGAGACTACAGCAAGCAGCTAACACTCCCTCTGTAGGGACCAGAGGCTGAATTACCGAAGATTTTTCGAGAACGTCCCTAACATCTTTCCGTCTTCACGCCAATGAGTGACATGGGGGCGCGCTACAACCCGGGTGCTTGTCATGGATCGTTCGCGCTCCATACCGCCATCATCACCGTTCCCGAATATTTCGATTTCATCCGTCACGAGATACTTTCATCTGGTAGATCAAGCCTGGTAGCAGATCACGAGTACTGCCAAGACGATACTCCAATGCGTTCACGGAATGGCTGATTTCTCCTGTTGGATCGTTCCCGAAAATCACGAGGAGCGCGAGAAACTGGTCCTCATGATTCAGATCCCGCGCTCAGCAAGACTTTTTCGAGAAAGGGTATAGTCGTATCGGGTGACCCCTTGGTAGCTGAAGACAAGCAGGTCGTTTTCTCATACATAATAAGCGTTGGAATCAATTGACGCCCTAAATTTTCACACAGGACTATGCATGACGAATCGACCTAGCCGAGTTCAGAGATGTGGGATATCCGAGGGCATACCCTACGCGAGAGTGGAGATGACAATCGACAGTACAGAGCGGGAGGGGCGAGTTCATTAAACGGCAAACATCCACCGTTCACCGAATATGCCTGTAGGTAGCTCCGAAGACCGGTCTACGATGCTTTGAGGATCCGTTTCGGTTACGCGAGTCGCTCCGCAACCCGATCGCGCAGGAACTGCCCGAATAGTGGGGCGTCGTCGAGGTGGATCAATCGCGCGATCGCAAGCGGACTACCCTCATTTGCGTCCGCCAGCGTCCCTATCCCGAGGTCGTTCATGTCGCCCAGCAGCCGATCGTAGCGCTCGTTCGAGGCCAGATACAGGAGCCGCGTCATCAAGAGCCGGCGCTCGGCCTTGGGTGCGACGTCGCGGTGCCAGAGGGTGTCGTAGACCGACATGTTCGAATCCGAGGTGTCCCGTCGTTCGGACATCAGACACCGGTCGGCGGTGATCGCGGCCGCGCGGCCCGACTTCATACAGGTGTCGATCCCCTCGCCCCATAGCGGATCCACCGTCGGCACGGTGTCGCCGATCGCCATGAATCCCGGCGCATGGAGCCGATCGGGGGTCTGGATGTGCGCGGAGCCGCGGTGTTGGCCGCCCTCGTGACGCTTCGCGTTCGTCAGCCGCGGGTCGGTGTCAAGCCAGTGGTCGAGGTAGCCGTCAATGCTCCGGTCTCTCGTTTGGTGGTTCCGGTAGCGCTCGTTCTGGATGAAACACAGGCCGACCTTCGCGGTGTCCGCGCCGGTGTGAAAGATCCACGAGTAGCCGCCCGGTGCGAGATCGTGATCCAGCCGGAGCATCATGGCGTCCGTGAGGTCGGCGTAGCCATCGTGTTCGACCCTTATCCCATCCATCTCCCACTCGACGCCGATCGCCTGGTTCTTCCGTTCGAGGTCGCTCACATCGAGGGCCTTCGCCAGGGGCGCTGCCGGTCCGGTCGCGTCGATCACGATGTCGGCATAGACCTCCTGATCGCCGTTGTAGCGCACCCCGACCGCGTGGCCGTTCTCGGTGATCGGGGCGGTCGCACGTGCGTTGAAGCGATATTCCGCGCCTGCCTCGCGCCCGTCCTCGACGAGGAACTGCTTGAAATCCGCGAAGTCCATTACCGCACCCGGTTGGACTCTAGTAAAGTGATCGTTCGGAGATTCGAGCACGATCTTCTCAGTGTAGTTCATCACCACGTCGTCGGGCAAGCCGAACGCTCCCATCATCGAGGCGAAGGTCCCGGCGGTGGACTTGTTGCTCTGTCGAGGAAACTCCGCCTCGTTCTCGGTTTCGAGGACGAGCACGTCGTAGCCACGTCTGGCAACGTCGCGCGCACACTGAGCTCCGGCCGGACCGGCACCGGCGATCACTACCTCGTGTCGATCAAGCATAATTTCTTCCTTCGCGTGGAATATCGTCACAGTGCACCACCGGTACTGCGAACACCGCGAACCGGTTCGCGTATGCCATCGTCGGTCCGCCGCGGATCACTTCACGGAATCCACTCCCGTCGTCGCCTGTGGTCACGGTCGGATCGAACCAACAGAGGGAAAGTAAAAATACGTGGCGCCTCCGCAATCCAGATCATCCTCGCACGAGCCGAGGCGAACTACGACATCCCGTTCGACAACGATCAGTGGCGGCTCGAACGCGCGAAGGTCGACGTTGACGGAAGGAACTCCCGCCGTTCGATGCCCAGAGCGGACACCCACCCGTACCGACGAGAGGGCCAGAACAGTAGCTGTTTGCTGGAAAAAGCGTTCGGAGCCAGCGATGCGCTTGATCGAACCGACGTGACGATAATCCGGTAACAAGACGACCGTCATACCCGACAGAAACCGATGGTTCAACACTCACCACACTTCGGTACCCGTGTGTCAGCAGCAAGCCCTCCGCCACAGTGTTCTCTGTCGGACGACTTGTGGGGACGATTAGATACACGATATGGGGACGAAGCCAACGCCAGAGTCGGACTCAGCCGACACAGAACCACGTATCGACGCGAAATCACTGGCCACAACCCCGCTGCACGACACTGCGGAGATGGTTGCAGCGGCACTCGTCGCCGACGCCACTGGCCATCACGGCCGGTCCAGGTTTTTCGAGGACGAATCTGACGGGAGTGGTGATGTTCTCGACGGATTCGTTGCGGATGTCACGACCATCGCACAGTCACAGTGCGAGCGGTGGGAGAGCTACGCCGACATAAAAACGCTGATCTGTCATCTTTCGATCGATCATCTTACGTTCGTCGCACACGATTCGTGAGCGGCGGCACTATTCAGCAGACATTCATTTCACAGCCTGTCCAGACGATTCCGAGATATTAACCTGGGATTGATTAGCGGCTGTTTATCACATTGCACGGATGTCAGAACTGAATGCCTGATCCGTGCATTGACGAGCTACCTAGCCGACATCAGCTAACATCTACTCCATGATCGCGCCACAGGAGATGTTGACTTCCGTGGCGGTGATGGTGCGGGCTCGGTCCGAGGCCACAAAGGCTGCGACGTTGCCCACGTCGGTCAACGTCTCTGTGCGGTTCAGTAAGGCCGCCTCCTCTGTCGCTGCGATAATCTCGTCACGGTAGTCGACATCCCCAGGGATCGATTCGAGTACACCCCCCGTTTTCAGGGTGACGACACGGATGCTATGCTCCCCAAGTTCGACGGCCCACTGCCGTCGAAGTCCCTCGATAGCGTCGAGAGCGACTTTGAAGCCCCCGAGCCCAGGTTGTGTCTGGGGACCACCACCGCCGAACGTTAGGATCACCCCAGATTCATGCTTGATCATGTGCCGAGCTGCCGCCCTCGTCGTCAGGAACTGCGTCCGCATCGCGGTAGTGATCGGCTGGGTGAAGTCTTCGCTTGAAATCCCTGACAGCGGCTCCTGGACATCACCGATTCCGATGAGGTTGAACGAAATGTCGATGCGCCCGGTCTCCTCGACCACCGCATCGACGAACTCGTCGACGGCTTGCTCGTCAAGAGCATCGACGACTGCGGTGTCCGCCTTGCCCCCGTCCGAGCGAATGTCCTCGGCAATCTTGTCGAGTGTCATTTCAGTGCGCCCGGCGAGGAAGATTCTGGCCCCCTCACGGGCGAAGACGCGGGCGACAGCACCACCGATCGATCCGCCTGCGCCGTAGATCGCCGCGACCTTGCCATCCAGCATCACGTCAATTTCCACCTCCGAGGCCCGGAACAGTCCTGCGACATTTCGATCGGTAGTCGGATCGTCAACCTCGTTGCATCGGTTTCGATCATGCTATGCCTCCTCGATTACATCCGCGAGATTTTCGAGGGACTCGTTCCACCCTTCGTTGGCGTCGCTCGGGGGAATGGCCTCCGGGATGCCCTCCTGTCGGACGGTGATCTCGGTTCCATCTGGTACCTCCTCGAAGGTGGCTGTCACGGTCATCTCGCCGGCCATGCTCGGCTCATCGGTTTCGAACGATTCAGTGTAGACGATCTGCTCGCCCGGTGAGAGTTCCTTGTAGGTGCCCCCGAAAGAGTGGCCGTAGTCCGCGAACTCCTCGGTTTTGCCCGTGAACGTGGCGCGGAACGTTCCGCCCTCCTCGGGCTCCAGGTGGTGGACCTCGGCGCTGAAGCCGGTCGGTGGCAACCATTGGGCGAGTTCGTCGGGATCGAGGAACGCCTCGTAGACGCGTTCGGGTGAGGCTTTGATGACTCGGCTCGTTGTCATACTTCGCTCCTCGGTCTCGATGGGATCTGCGTCTGATTCCTGGAGTAGTTCCGCCAGGGTTTCGAGCATGCCTGCCCAGCCTTCGGCGGCACCGTCGGGAACCTGCCCAGGGAACTCCTGGGTAACGACGACTTCCGTGCCATCCCGAACATCTTGGAACTCGTAGATGACACGAAGCTCTCCCACTTCGGTCTCCTCACCCGTAACGAGGCGTTCGTGCTCGACCACCTCGACGTAGGTTCCCTCGTTGTTGACACGATTCTCCCCGTCAGTCCAGGTGATGAACATGTCGCCACCGGATTCGACTTCGTTGGCGCGAACCTCCGCTGTCATGCCGTCGGGCACGAACCACTGGACCAGTTCGTCAGGGTCAGTGAACGCCTGCCACACGCGTTCGCGTGGGGCGTCGAACGTCCGGCGGAGGGTGAGGGTCGTGTCCGTCGTTTCGATCTCGGTCTCGTCGATCGTGTCGGGTGTCATTGGTCTTCGTCCTCGTTCTCCAGATGGTCGGCCAGCGCGTCGAAACGGTCCTCCCAGAGCACGCGGTAGCGGGTCAGCCAGCCGAACGCCTCGCTCAGTGGCGCGGCGTTCAGGTGACTGCGGCGAACGCGGCCATCCTGCTCGACTTCGAGTAGGTTCGCGTCCTCCAGCACGCGCAGGTGCTTCGAGACCGCTGCCAGCGAAACGTCATGGGGTTCGGACAACTCGCTGACGCTCTTTGGACCGTCGGCTAACTCTTCCAGGGTGGCCCGGCGGATCGGGTGGGCCAGCGCGTGGAAGATAGCGTCGAGGTCAAGATCGTCCGACTGTCGTTCAACCATCCAGTTAAGCATATACTGACTCGTATATTAAACCTATCGGTTAAATAAATCGTCGTCTCGATCCAGTTGACAGCCGCGTTTCACCTCCGACCAGAACGCATCGTCTTGGCGACTCAGCAAGCGTGTGAGTAGACTCTCACGGCGAGCGCGCCCGGAACAATGGTTTCGGTGGAAGGGTGTTGGTAACGAACGCCTCGGTCGCTATCCGTGGACAGAGCCCGCCAGCAGGAGTCACTGACTGTCTATACCGACGGGTTTCGGGCGTACGATCCGCTTGAGAAAGACGCTGCCTTCGATCGCGAGTGCGTCACCCACGGAGACAGTGAGTACATTGACGGAGAGGTCCGCGTCAACACCTGCGAGTGTCACGGGTCGCTGCTGCGCCCGTGGCTCTCGCCCCATCGAGGGATCTCAAAAGACAAGCTCACTCAGTATCTTCGCGCGTTTCAGCTCCGCAGAGAGGTATCCGATCAACCCGGTCGAAAAGCGCTCAAGCACGCTGTTCGAGCCGCTTTC
Source organism: Halococcus saccharolyticus DSM 5350 (assembly GCF_000336915.1). Classification (NCBI taxonomy): domain Archaea; kingdom Methanobacteriati; phylum Methanobacteriota; class Halobacteria; order Halobacteriales; family Halococcaceae; genus Halococcus; species Halococcus saccharolyticus. The sequence continues at coordinate 104,677 of NZ_AOMD01000029.1, forward strand.
TGAAATCAACAATGTGCTACACATGAGCGATAGTAGAAACTCACTCAGCGTTCGCGTTTGAGAATGAGCTTTGAAGGTCCACCAGACCAGTCGAACGCTGTCTCATCAAGTTCCCACCCATTTTGAGCTGCTTGGTTGAGCCGTTGTGCTGTTTTCTCTTTGTCAAGACTCCAGAAGAATGTCTTTGCCGCCGAGATCACTTTGTATTCATATTGTTTGGTCATGAGGTTCGATGTATAGAAGACATTCTGTGATTTAAACCTATCTCATAATAGTCCTGACAACAATCACGCCCCGTATTACAGGGTGTAATGAAGGGAGCAGCTCATTGCAGGAGAGGGGTGAGAAGTTATATTCGGTCATCTATAGTATCGTGGATGAAGAGTCCATCTGAACTTTCATGGGGTGAGATGCTGGCCATTTTCGTGCTCCTCACCCTCGGTGCTGGCTTCGTCGCAATGGTCGCAGGAATGCCGTACTTCTGGCTCATTTGGGTACTCGGTTTCGCGGTTGTCTTACCTATCCTCGGTATTCTGTTCCCTGAAGACGAAGCCGACAGCGAACTGGTAGAGGATGAGCGGGATCCAGATGTGTCAACAGACCCACTGACTAACCTCCGCGACCAGTACGTCCGCGGCGACCTCACTGACGAGGAGTTCGAGCGCAAGCTCGACCGGCTGCTCGAGACTGAATCGCCCGAAAATGTCGCCGAGTGGCGTGAACTGGCTAAAGAGAACGCCAGATAACACCCTCTCTATGTTCTGATTAGCGAGTGATTGGTCACCTGAACAGAGCACATTTAACGACCCGATGTGCAAGATACGTGCTCTATTGAAAATGGACGATGGCGTAGGGATTTGATGGTTTAGGCGATCACTCTCTAATACAATCCATGCCTTCGTTGACTGGAATATATACGATCGAATTGGATCGGGTCGATAACTGCCAAACCAGACGGGATACTCACGATTCTTCCTGACTCAAATGCGTGACGTTTCAGTTCAAAATCAGTGGATCCTGCCGCCGTACCGCATTTTCAATAGAGCACTCGATTCTGTCCTCCAACTGGTCGATAGCGGGTTCACTCAGCAGAGGTGTCCCGATCCATGAGTGACTATTCCCGATGTATAGAGTGTGAGTCGTTTCGTCCGTTTTCACGAACGGCGACGAATCACAGTCTCCAAGCTATCGAACTCACAGGAAATCGCTGACGCTGACTCCCTCGCCGGTACTAGCACTCTCGCCGCTCCCGCCACTCTGGTCAGGATTGACCTCCTCGTAGGGTTGGACGATCACGAATCCATCCTGACCAGCGAATTCGAGTTGGAAGGTCTCACCCGACGAACGTCCGAGAAAACTCTTGATATTGAGATCGTGCTTCGCGTTGGGTGAAACGTTGGCGCTCCAGGCGACAGTGGCGTTGGGGTCGGTCCGAACCGGCGTCGGGACCACAAGTGGCTCACCGTGAGTCGTGATGGCGATGTGGCCCGGCCCGCTGAGGAAGACGTTGAACAGTCCCCCAGAAGAGGTACCTGCGATGGAACTCATCATCTTGATGTCCCATCCCACACTGTCCTCGAACGCGAGGATATCGTTCCCATTGACACTGATTTCGTCGCCGGCGTCGAGTTCGAGAATTTGGACCTCCTTGCCCGCATCGGCCAGATAGAGATGGCCGGTACCCGAGGCGCGCATCATCACGCCTCCTTCGCCGGTCACGCGCTTTTTGAGCATGCCTTTCAACCCGCCGCCGGCCGACTTACGCTCAAAGGCAATATCACCGGTATAGCCAATCATCGAGCCTGCTTTGCTCATAATGTGCCCGTCGAGCGAGATATCGAGCATTTTCGAGCTTTCGAGTTCGAACGTTTTACCGGTCTCCTGTGGTTCGTGCGACTCCACGAATTCGTCGAGATTCATTGGTGTGATTTCCCGAGCCACCCGGGGCAGCTCTATTAACAGAGATCATCTCTGCATAGATGTATTCACCGGATGAGATAATTTCACCAACTGAGACGATTCTACTCAATGAGCAGCGTGGCATAGGATGATTTGCATGGTATTCGGTCATGGTCCGAGTAGCCTGCTATCGCTGGTTCCAATAACGCCAATATTGTTCTCGTGTTAGACACTAATTCTCGGCCTGCCATTGACGTGGGTGACGATTTCTATGACACGCTCAATGAATGTAGTTTGGTATCACTCAACTATCTTCAACCTGATGATTTAGTTGCTATCGACATTGAGTATTTGATTAGATGATAAGTCGAAAAGTTCCGCGTGGTCCGTGAACGGGGTCGCCTCGTCGCGGTAGGTCGTATAAACTGCTTCGGCCCACTCATGCGCGGCGGGTGCATCGGTATCGGCGTATGTCCGTAACAACCCGGTGTCCTCGTCGTAGATGCCAACTCCAATTCGGTTGTCACAGAGGGTTAGCCCGAACGGCAGATCATCGTGAACCCGAAGCGTGAGGTTTCCACTTTCGAACGCTGTCTTTGCCCGCTCGGGGTTCGACGTCAAAATATTCTCGATGACTGCTGGCGGAAAGACGGCCTCGGTCTCCATACCATCAACGATGCGTTGGTAGATATCGTCCATATGCAGCGGGTTAATCGAGGCGGGATCAAGACCACGGAGGGAGTCGGTCTCACTCACTAGCGACATGAATCGATTCACCGGACGGTAGGGGTTGCCGGGTGCGGCGATTGTCACTGTCGCGTCAGCGAACGCTTTTAGGTCGATATCCACGCCGTGTGCGTTAGCAACTTCTAATACCGGTGCGAGCTGCCACGCTGTCTGAATGGAAGTGTCGAACGCGGCGATCTCCTCTGCACTCACCTCGCCCAACGGCGTAAGCACGAACTCACCCCCTGCCCGCTCGATGAGACCGTTCTCTAGAAGAAATCGAGTAAACCGATGAACGGTGGATTTCGAGACATCAAGATGCTGCTCTAACTCTCGTCGATCCATCATGCCCTCCTCCCGCAGCGCTTCGAGTACCGGGGCCCGCCTGATGAGTTCTATGAGCCGCTCGGTGTTCATCGTAGTGTAAACGCCTGCTTCGCTCGTAATAGATGTTTCTTCGAATGATAATTATTTAGACTATGTGAAAGATTGAGTAGTATCTATACTTAGAGATGATCTTCTCAAATGATGAAGGAAAGACGTGCCTTGCCAGAAAATCCGTTTCAGAGTCTGAGACAGCACCACTCTATGGGAAAATCTCAGCCAATGACTATAATCAACTATCGCACTTCTACATGGCTGAGGCGGACAACCCCGCCGCCGTTCGCGCGGGCGAATGGAACACAAGTGGAGAAACCAATGGCAAGCAGCACACAAGACATCGAACGAGAGCCCGCGGCACCGGCTGTGGAGAGCGAATCGGGACTAGACAGCAACGTTGCGGGGGCACTATCATACCTCTTCGGCATCGTTTCGGGACTGATCTTCTTCCTGATCGAGAAGGACGACCGATTCGTGCGGTGGCACGCCGCTCAGAGCATGGCGTTCAACGGGCTGCTCATTGTGACCTACATCGCCCTCACCTTCCTCGGGACGGTTGTATCGGTAGCGTCGTTCGGCGGGAGTTCGGGAATGTTCCTTGTCGGGAGTCTGTTCTCGCTGATCCTCGGGCTAGTCTGGCTCGTTGTTGCTGTCGGCGGGTTCGCCGCGTGGGTCTACCTGATGGTCAAGGCCTACCAGGGCGAGACACCCCGGCTTCCGGTAGCGGCGGGCATCGCCGACAAGTTGGTCTGAGAAGCGATGAACAACCACGAATCGGGTGGGGAGATGATAGATATGGCCGAACGGCCAGACAACGGCCGAGCGGGTCGGACCGTCGCCACGAGGGCGACACGCGCGAACGCCGCTCAACGTTCCGGCAACGGTCGGCCCGACAACAGCGGCGACGGGATCGACAGTGACGGCGGTGCGGACGAAGACGAATCGGACGGGCAACTGACGTTCAGGACGCACACCGACGACGAGTACGGCTACCGGGTTACCTATCCCGCAGACTGGACGGTTGAGCCGGAGGCGCCAGGTGGGGCATCGTTCGGTGCCCGGGTCGGCTCGGCGGGAGCGGTAGTCTACGTCGACGAGGACCTCAACCTCACGCTTGGGGAGTACGTCGCAGCTTTTGTCGACGACCTCGCAGCCGACGGACACGTTCAAGCGCTTGAGGCACTCGACCGGCGGGATATCGCGCTCGAAAGCGGTGAAACCGGCCGGGCGGTCGAATACGCCTATCGGAACGGGATGTGTGACGAGTATTGGCAACTCGCGTATCTCTTCGTTCTCGACGGCACGACCGGCTACACCCTCGGGGTGGACTGGAACGACGACGACCGGCTCGAAGCGGTCGCCGCGCAAATCATCGAGTCGTTCGCCCTCAAAGGGACCTAACTACGGACAGACGACAATGCAACACGACAAACCGAACGGACAGGGGATCGGCGGACGAACACGCCTGAACGCACGGGTGCTTATGACGTTAGGACTAGCTCTCGCGGTTGTCCTTGCGGGCTGTGCCGGTATTAGCGGCCTCGGTGGCGACAGCGGGAACGACAGTGCGAGCGACGGCGTCGCCGAGGCCGACACTCCGAGTGGGGATGGAGCTGGCGACGACGGCGCAAATGACGACGTGGCCACTACAGTCAATAGTGACGATAGTGAGGCTGGCGATGGAGACAACCAATCGTCCGATGATGTCACGGTCAATGATAGCACCGCCGACGACACCACCTCCAGTAATGGCGGTGCGGACAGTTCTTCGGTCAGCAGTGCGCTCGATAGTGAAGAGGAGTGGTTCAACCTCTCGAAGCCGGGTCGGTATGTCTTCGAGATTGAATCAGCCGAGGAGGGCACCGGGAGCATGAGTTTTGAGACCACTGAGGTCTCAAACGGACAGGCGACGGTGAGCTTCCAGTACGACCTTGGCGAGGAATCCTTCGAGTCAACCGTTACCGGACCAGTCGGTGAGGTCGAACCACAGATTGCCACCTCACCCGCCTACGCGTACCTCACTGCGATCCGACTCGGAGGGGTGACTGCCGGGATGCTCAGCGGCGGCGAAGACCTCCAAGTCGGTAACGAGTTCTCTCAGCAATCGGCTGAGGGATCGATGCACATCGAGGTCACCGGAACCGACTCGTATGCGGGCGTTGAGTGCTACGTCATCGAGTCACGGGTGAACGAGACGCTCACCCAGGAAACCTGCACCCAGCAGGCGTTCAGCAGCGCACCCTACGTCGCCTTCTACGACGAGAACGGCAACCTCGAACAGCGGATCGAACTTGTCGAGTACGAGCGAGAGTAACGTCTGGTGGCACTGTGTCAGTGCCATTCGCGCTGTTTCCCACAAACCTGTCCCGTTTCGAGTTGATAAGGATACCGAGCGAGCAAGGTGCGGAAGACGACAAGAACCGGCGGCCGTTGCGCCGACTCGACACTCATTCCGGATGACAGTGTTTGATCGCCTCTCTGACTGCCTCTCTCCGTCCGATAAAGGTGATGTGGTCGCCTCTCTCGAGAGCGTCGTCCGCATGGGCAAGCCGATTCTCCTCGTTCCAACTAATGAGTGCGAGATAACAATTCTCTGGAAGCTCGGCTCCCAGTTCGGCTACCGTCTCCCCCACGATATTGTCAGCCGTCACCTCGGTCTCCGGGACGTCACCCGTCCGATTGAGTTCCGTCATCCAGTGGGCGATCGCTGGCCGTTCGATGAAGTTGTCCATCGACCACGCAACCGACATTCCCGTGGGGATCGTCTCGATATCAATTTCACCGAAGCGCACGACAGTGACGCGCCCTCTAGTGTCGGATAGTCCACACTCACTCCCGTGGTAATTTCGTGTAGAAATCGTGCTCTGAAACAGCGCCATCGGGAATTGTGGAGGTTATTACATGACCCGCAGCTTTGGCCGAGTTTTCCCACCAGTTGGGGATGCAGCGTGCGAAATGGGTCGCGTATCTCACATATCGCCTGCGCTCAATGGCGGAGTCTGAAATGTGATTTGAGATAGTGCTCTTCTCGACGGACAACCTCGTGCAGATGGGAATCATCCGCTCAGATATAGTTTTGGCGTCGGAAATATATGACAATGGTTAGTGATATCACGACCATTCCAAAAAGGACGGCCGGATACCCAAGAGACCAGCTGAGTTCGGGCATCGTCTCGAAGTTCATCCCATACAGACCGACCACGAGGGTGAGTGGCAGAACAATCGTTGCTACAACTGTCAACGTCTTCATTACTTCGTTGGTTGACTGAGAAAGCGTACTGAGATAGATATCACGGGCTCCGCTTGCGAGAGTGCGGTAGGTCTCAGTAAGCTCCACCAATTGAACGAGGTGATCATAGACATCACGATAATACTTCTCAGTAATTGCCCGAGTTTGAGTGGGATCACCGCGAGCAAGCACCCCTACGGCTTCACGTGAGGGCCAGAGCAAGCGACGAAATGAGAGTAATTCACGTCGGACTTCATTAAGAGAAGTCAGTACGTCCGCATCTGTCGTTTCAACGATTTGCTCTTCGATTGTTTCGATCTCAATCTCAAGCTGATCCAGTACATCGAAGTATGATTCGACTATTTTATCGACGATCAAATACGCGATGAAATCAGCATCTCGTTCAGGGAGAGCTTGGGGATTATCAATGACCGTCCGCTGGGTCTGCTCAACTACCTTAATTGGGGATACTGAGAGCGTAACTAACCAATCTCGGCCGATGAATAGACCAATCGGATCGGTGTCGAGCTCGTCGCGAAAAGTTGTTTCTTTTGCCGCGAGAGACGCGGTTTTGAGAAGCACAAACGTGTATTCAGGATACTCTTCAGTTTTAGGCCGAACGGTGTTGAGGACATCCTCGGTTGCAAGGGGATGGATACCGAATTCTTCTCGAATTAGTTCCTGCTCTCTGGGAGTCGTGTTGGTTGCGCGCACCCATGTTACCCCTGAATCCTGCCGCGCCGCCGCAATATCATTGTGCTCAGTTGTATCATTAGTGCTACAAGAGACTGCAGTGATCATGGTTCAATAGCTTCCTGTGCCCCCCAGACTCCGATCACAGTCAGCGTTACCCCAGCCATGACACCTGTAATCGAGACTGCTCGGCCAGGATAAGGTGAGAGTACGCCAACCATGTAGCCGAAGAGTCCGAGAACTGTTAGCCCCATCCCGGTTCCCAGAACGCGGTTCATACTAATTCCTGATACTACAAAGCTGGAAAAACGTTCGGCTGCACAAGTGTCATTACACAGTACACGATTTATGTATTGTATGGCGAAAGCAGAGGGGACCCAGAACGCGCGATGAACGGACTCATGTCGGCTTCTCAACTGCTCGAAGAGCCGCGGTTGCTGACTACTGTGACGAAGAGGGCATCTCGTTCACTCTCCAGCAGATGTTCCAGCAGGACGAGTGGAACGGCGGGGAGCCGACAGGGATGATTGAGGCCCAGCGCGTTACGCTGGTGACGGCTTATGAGAACGGCTACTTCGAGGAGCCGCGCGAAGCCGATCTCGCTGACATTGCCGCGAAACTCGGTTTGTCCCCAACTGCCATCGGCGGCCGAATCCGCCGTAGCACGGGCAGATTCGTCGAGACGGCGCTCTTAGACGACTGACCTGTGCTGGGTGAATACCACACAGCACCTTCTGATCATGTTTCATCGGTCTCGTCGTCAAGCGAGGGAAGGTTACCTGTCAGCTCCCGCCGTATCACGTTTGCGACGAATTCTCGCAGCCGTCTGACGAGATCCTCGTCAGTCTCATACGAGTAAATCGTCGCATCCCACCGCCGCGAGATCGACCCGATCATCGCGCTCCGCACGCCTGCTTCATGAACGAAGACGACGCGTTCGGCACGAGTATTCAGTGCCGTCTCATTATTCTGTTCCTGGTCGCGGAAGATGTCTTCAAGGACCGATCCGGTTTCAATGCCGACACCGAGGTTCTTGCCTACCTTCGGGGCGATGAAGGCGGTCACATTGCTTGCTCGGGCGAACGCGATACTCTGGGTGGCTGCATCCATCTCGTCGAGATCAATGTCGGCATCAAGCGCGAGAAACGCGTTCACACCAGGATCGACGCGGAGGCGGTCGCGAGCGTGGATCAACCGATCAAGCACGGTCTGTTCGGCAGTTGTATCCGTGTCAGCATCGCCAGTGAGACTCCCGAAATCGACACTCACGGAATCCGTGTTGACATCGGTGTCAGCCAGCATCTCTTCGAGACTGAATGTTTTGTACGGTCCCATCAGATATACCAAGAACCGATGCCGAGGCACCTCGCCGAGTTCAGCGAGCAGCCGATCACGCATGGGTGCCCTTCCCTGGAGTAGTATATAAACAATCCGATTACCAGCAATCGTTGGGTCAAGAAGCGTTAAGTCAGAGCGGGGCCAACCAATATCCATGGCTGGGCAATCTTCGCCCGAGGCGCACTCCGAGGAGGGTAGTGAACCGGGACCGCTTCTGCCCGAACACAGTGTTCTCTCACTCGATGAGTATCTCGCGATGCAGCGGGCCATTGGAGACGAGATCCGATTTCGGCTTCTTCGGACGCTCAAAGCCCGTGGAGACATGAGTGCGAAAGAACTTGAGACAGCGCTTGAGATCGAGGGGAACAAGCTTCACTACCATCTCAACAAGTTAGTGGATGTTGGCCTCGTACAAAATCGGAAACGGAAAGAACCGGATAGTAGCGGTCTCTTCTCGTATTACCGGGCGAGTGCTCTTGGCGAAGCCATCCTCGAACACGGTGTTGAAGAACTGATCCGCGACGAGTGGCAGTCGCTTGAGCGTTATAGTAAGTGATCGGCTGTGACAATGGCTCTCGCGTGGGATATCGCATGGTTGATTTACTCCCAGTAACTGAACCGAGGTCGCCGCTTCGCGCGAAATCGATAAACCACTATAAAGTGTATGGAGGCAGATTCTGGGTTCAAATGGCCTGAGGTTAGTGAAATCAGCGGAATTGGCTGAAATGCCATTTACTCGTGCTTAGTCCAATAAGGACGAGTACTTTTACGGACCACCGCGCCCTCCCCCACAGCACACCAGATGCGACAACCCAGAACCCGGGTTACTCACCCAGAGAACGGCCATCGATCGAACGAACGCCACGGAGGTGCGTAGCGTGGTGCGGATCGACGCCGTCATCGAGGACTTCCTGACGGACAAGGGGAAAGGACAGCGCGGCGAGAGCGGGAACTACCGCCAAGACGCAAGTCGAGAGCTCGATCGGTTCGTCGACTTTCTCGCTGATCACGAAGACGCAGTAGAGACGTTCGACGAACTGGAGTCCGGACACCTACGCGAGTACGCGCGCTACCTCACCCGTCAGGGCTGGACAGAGGGGACAGTCCGCACGTACTACGCGTACGTCTCGGCGTTCTGTGGCTGGGCAGTCCGCGAGGGCCACCTCGCCGAGAACGTTGCCCAGCGGCGCAACGCGACCGAGCCGATTCCCGATGATGGCGGTCACAAGAGTGGCAACCAGCAAGCGTGGTCCGCTGGGGATCGCCAACAGCTCACTGCGTTCGTCGACGAGCAGGCGAGTACCGCGATCGACAATATCGGCGAGGATCGAGAGGCAGCGATCAAAGCCTGCCGCGACCGCGCTCTGGTGTATCTGCTGTCGTATTCCGGAGTGCGGGGCGCGGAGATCCTCCGCGATCGGAGCGACGAGCGTCGCCAAGGGCTCTACTGGGAGGACGTTCATCTCGAAGACCGGTATGCGACCGTGTTCGCCAAGAAACAGCGTCTCGATGACCGGGGTCTCCCCCAACCAGTACTCCACCCGCTACAGATGTACCAGAAGGTCCTCGACGTGCCAAGCCAGAACTGGCCGGTGTTCCCCTCGTTGCATCGCCCGACACTCTCGGAGTGTTTGACTGATAGGCTGACCGCACGCGGGTACATCAAAACCGAGATCGAAGAGATGCACACGGACCGCTCGCAGATCGAAATCTGCATCGAATTCGATATTACTCCTCCGTCAATGACGACCGGTGCTGGGAGGCACGTCCTCAAGCGGCTCTGTGATGCGGCGGGTATCGAACTCGGCGACGACCGCGACTATCTGATGCCTCACGGCGCTCGCCGCGGTGCCGGTGAAGTCCTCGTGCGGACTTCAGGACACGCAGCTGCTGCCCGAGCCCTCGACAACTCCGAGGAGGTCGTTCGCGAGCACTACTCACATATCGAAGCCGGCGAGCTCGCTGACCAGATGACCACCGCCTTTGAGGAAGCGGACCAATGAGGCAAGTCGAAGACAAGGTGTTACAAAATATTGATACACCACAGTGGCATCCTGAGAAACGGTGTGAGAAGAAGTCGATATCGCCGTAATTCAGAAACGGCGACAACAGACCTATCGGCCGATATCTGAAACCCATGCCAACCGTTCTATGACACCCTGCAGACAGAAAAGCGTTGACCGAATCGGGTCCGAGTGGATAGTCGGTGCTTTCCCATTTTCCGTCCCCAACGTCTCGTTGAGGCTGTGGTCAATCCACTCGCGAAATAGTGTCTAAAGGCACGTACTACCGCTGATGTCGGGGTTCTACGACTGACAACACTCTTAGTCCTAGACGCCGGATATAGCCGTACAACATGTCTCTAACATGTGCAAGATGTGACGAGCGCATTGCTGTGGGTGAGCGCCGTCGGCCAACGCCTAACGGCACCGCACACGATCGCTGTCTCGACGCACGCTGAGTGGTCTGCAAAGAAACGAATGCTCGTCACAGACTGAGCCAGCGAGACGCCTCATAACCGTTTGGTAGAACAAACCCGTTTTAGTAGGTCCCACAAGTCTCGTGACACATGGCCGCGTCTTCGTTTGATAGTCAACAAGCAATCGCCACCTCACCGACGCCAGCGAAGGCATTTCAGGACGTCCCACGGAATCGTCGGAGACGTGTGTTTTTTCGGCTGTCCGAGACAGTGCAGCAGTCCGTCATCGAAGACATGAGCCAAGAGCAGTTGCATCGATTTATCCGTCGGATCGATCCTGACGAGGCGACAGATGTTCTTCAACTGACTGACGAGGAAACGCAGGCAGTGATTCTCCGGCGTCTCGACGAGGACCGCCGAGAGAGAATCGGATTCCTCCTTGATTTCGACCCAGAGACCACTGCGGGCATGATGAATCTCAATTATATAACGCTCGACGCCAGCAGTAGTTTCGACGCTGTCGCCCAGCGTGTCCGCCGCTACGAGGAACGGATCGGTCGTTTCCCGACTATCTTCATCACTGACGGCGACGAACTACTGGGTGAGTTGCCCAGTCAAGCGTTAGCGATGGCTGACCGGGAGTCTGTCAAGGTTACTGACCACATCCACGAAACCCCAACTGTCAGGTACGACAGGCCCGATACAGACGCGCTCGAAGTCTTCAGAGCCAATCCAGAGAGTATGGTCGCCGTTCTCGATACCGATGATAGCATTCTCGGAGTCATCGACGCGGACGACATTCTTCGGGTCATCGATGAAGAGGCCAGCGAAACGCTCTACGAGTTCACCGGCGTCGCTGAAGAGGAGAGCGTCCTTGACGGTCCCCTCACGAAGATCCGCAGTCGGTACAAGTGGCTCGTCATCAACCTCGGAACGGCGTTCATGGCCGCGGCCGTCGTCGGGTTGTTCGAGAGCACTATCGCGGCGCTTGCAGTGCTGGCAGCGTATATGCCGGTCGTCGCCGGGATGGGTGGCAACGCGGGCACCCAGACGATGGCCGTGACCGTCCGCGGCATCTCGCTCGAACAGGTCTCGCTCGCAACTGGTACGCGCGCTATCGTCAACGAGGTCATCGCGGGTGCCGCCAACGGCCTCATCACTGGCGTACTCGTCGCTGCCATTGCCACAGTGTTCAATCAGAGCCCACTCTTGGGACTGGTCATCGGCGTGTCGATGGTGCTGAACCTGATTATCGCCGGATTCTTCGGTGCTCTCATTCCACTCGTTCTCGACCGGCTCGGCCAAGACCCCGCAACCTCGGCGACCATCTTCATCACCACTGCGACCGACGTCCTTGGCTTTTTTGCCTTCCTCGGGCTGGCTCAGGTCGTTCTGCTGTAAGCGATGACTCGACTTCGGTAATCACGCGCACGACAAACGGATCGATTCAGAGCAGTCTCATCAGCGCTCGATGTGCGAAATGTTTTCTCCAGCCACAACCCCTCACTTGAAGCGATCGACGTGACTTTGAGACGCGCTGTCTTGTTATCAAGACGGGTCGCATACGCAGTGTCTCACCAGCTCTCACAAGGAACTCAGTCAAACACATGGTGGGCACAAGAATGAGATAAAGGGCCATTCCATAAGATCGAGGAACGCTCACCTCGCTGCGCAAAAAAGTCCCCATGATGGCCCTATAATCTTCCAGATTGTCGCTGATGCGCCATCCTGTCCCATCTGTGCCTCAGGGAAGACTGAACGAATCGAACGTGTGTTTCGTTACCAGTGTGATTCTGCGCCCGTATCGCTACTGCTATCGGTCCATGACGTTCAGCTGGTTGTTGAGCTGAGAGTCCCACCCACTGGGCGAGTTCTTATACGCCTGAATCTCTAAATTGCGTACAATGCTACTCGTTCTGCTCCAGGTTGCCGACATCGGGATTTCGTCGATCATCGTCCTACTGGTAGTGGTACTCGCGATTATTACTGTCTACAGTGCGATCGAGATCGTCAACGCCTATGAGAAACGTGCGCTCACCGTGTTCGGCGACTACCGCAAACTGCTCCAACCCGGCATCAACTTCGTGCCGCCGTTCGTCAACCGAACCTATCCGTTCGATATGCGGACCCAGACGCTCGATGTTCCCCGTCAAGAGGCCATTACGCGCGACAACTCGCCCGTGACCGCCGATGCGGTGGTTTACATCAAGGTAATGGACGCGAAGAAAGCGTTTCTGGAGGTCGACGACTACAAGCGCGCGGTGTTGAACCTTGCTCAGACCACCCTCCGCGCCGTCTTGGGCGATATGGACTTGGATAACACCCTGAGTAAGCGTACAGAAATCAACACGAAAATCCGGAAAGAACTCGATGAACCGACCGACGAGTGGGGCATCCGAGTTGAGTCGGTCGAGGTCCGTGAGGTGAACCCCTCACCGACCGTCCAACAAGCAATGGAACAGCAGACTTCCGCGGAGCGGCGTCGACGCGCGATGATTCTCGAAGCCCAGGGTGAACGCCGGAGTGCGGTCGAGAGTGCGGAGGGTGAAAAGCAGTCAAACATCATCCGCGCCCAGGGTGAAAAGCAGAGCCAGATCCTCGAAGCCCAGGGTGATGCAGTTTCGACGGTACTGCGGGCGAAATCCGCCGAGTCGATGGGCGAGCGTGCGGTGATCGACAAGGGGATGGAAACCCTCGAATCGATCGGCCAGGGCGAATCGACGACGTTCGTCCTGCCCCAGGAGCTCTCCTCAATGCTCGGCCGGTACGGCAAGCATCTCACCGGCAGCGACGTCCGTGAGGACGGTCAGGATCTCGACAGCCTCGACTTCGACGACGAGACTCGCGAACTGATCGGACTCGACGACATCGACGAGATCATCGGCAACATCGACGAGGACGCCGAACTCGACATCGAGGCGATGGAACAGGAGGCCGAAGCGATCAAAACCGGGGAGGCGACCGGCGACATCCAGGACCCCGACGAGATCATCGCGGAGATGGACCAACCCGACAGAAGCAGCGCGACGGGCGATGAGGATGATTTGAGCGATGGGACCGACACGAGCAACACCGAAACCGAGGAACTCGAATCAGAACCCAATTGAGTCGTATTGACGGTCACTGAGGCCTTTCTCGGCTATCTTCCCCGACCACGCTGGGCGACAGCACTCGCCATCCGTTTCCGACTTCCACTCATGATTTTGGGTGAATCCAGACTCTCACTACACGAGAACGGTCAACGGTGGCGGACGCCTCAGTTCGAACTCGGCCATTCATATGCCATTTTCTACATTTGCGCCGACAAGGGCTTACGCATGAATCATGTAAAATCATAATGGAACGTCCCACTCGCCAGCGCGAGCGCAACACCGAAACCGAGGAGCCAGCGCAGGAAACGGAGGACGAACGAGTCTGTCCCGAGTGTGAATCGGCCAGTTTCATCAAAAGCGCCGATCAAGGCGAACTCGTCTGTGAGGACTGTGGACTGATTCTTGAGGACGATAACATCGACCGAGGGCCTGAATGGCGGGCATTCAATCACGCAGAACGCCAGAGCAAGTCCCGCGTTGGCGCACCAACCACCCAGACGATGCATGACAAAGGGCTAACTACCAACATCGGGTGGCAAAACAAAGACGCCTCTGGCCGCTCTCTGTCCGCCGAAAAACGGACACGGATGAACCGCCTCCGAAAATGGCAGGAGCGAGTTCGAACCAAAGACGCTGGCGAGCGCAATCTCCAATTTGCACTCAGTGAGACTGACCGGATGGCGAGTGCGCTTGGTGTGCCCCGTTCGGTTCGAGAGGTTGCCTCGGTCATCTACCGGCGTGCACTCTCCGATGATCTGATCCGGGGACGCTCCATCGAGGCTGTCGCCACGGGTGCTCTCTATGCCGCCTGCCGCAAAGAAGGAATTCCCCGCAGTCTGGAAGAAGTCACCCACGTCGCTCGCGTCGAACAAAAAGAGATCGGCCGCACATATCGCTATATTGCCCGCGAACTCGAACTCGGAATGCGACCGACCGATCCACAGAAGTACGTTCCTCGGTTTTGTTCCGCGCTCGATCTGAGTGAGGAAGTCCAGTCGAAAGCTAACGAGGTCATTGAAGCCAGCGTAGCAGAGGGACTCCTCTCGGGGAAATCACCAACTGGGTACGCTGCTGCTGCGATCTACGCTGCATCACTGCTCTGTAATGAGAAGAAGACTCAGCGCGAAGTCGCCGACGTTGCACAGGTGACCGAAGTCACGATCCGGAATCGGTATCAGGAACAGATTGAAGCTGTGGGAATTCAGTAGACGGAACAAACGGTTATCACACCCCATCGCCTCCTGTATGGGAATGAAGGATGTATTTAGGGAGCTGGGGCGTCGAGCTGAGAAGTTCAAACAGGACGTGAATGCCGGTGCGGGAGAAACCGCGGACTACGAGTGTATGGAGTGTGAGGAACAATTCGCTGTGAAACCCGACCAGTGTCCGAACTGTGGGTCAGAGCAGATACCATCGACGGAAACTGAAGGCGAATCGGCGTGAACCCTTCCTGTACGCCTACTAGGAAGATTACGATCATTTCGGCTGACCTTCTCGCCACCCTGCCGCTAACTCAAAACCACCCCGCTTCCGCCAATCTGGCGAGAAACTACCGTTTCAAACCATGACATCGAATACCATCATCTCACCGTCTCTGATACTCAAAGACAGAGATATTGATAGACACCTGGCAGACTAATCGATTCGAGTGCTGTCCAGACTGCTGATCGGATTTCGGCACAACTGCCGAAGTAGCGGTTTGCTAAGGCGAATTTGAGCCGACGCCAGTATTCTTCGGTTGGGTTCAGATCCGGCGATCCAGTCGGGAAATACACCAGCTCAATCGGTTCATTGGCGGCGAAGTCCTTCACCGTCCCAGCGGTGAAGTACGTCGCCTGGTCCAACAGTACAACCAGCTTCTCGCCGAACTCCGCTTGGAGATGCTCCAGAAAGCGGATCGTCACCTCACCGGTGAACGATCCGCCACACTCCAGCACCGACGTCTCGCCGTACTCAGTGACTGCTCCCAATAGGTTCACACCCTCGCGAGAGGCCGACACGCCCACGGTCGGCCTCTCGCCTACCGGATACCATGCCGCATAGAGATCCGCTCCAACCGCTTTCCGCGTCTGATCGATCGTGACGACCGTGGCGTCCTCGTCACGGTGGCCTACTTTTTTTCGACCGTCTCTTCGAACTCCTTGCGTTCGTCTTCATCCGCAGAGGCCGGCTCCGGCCGGGGTCTCTTCGGCGAGACCCCGGCCTTGTGCATGAGTCGGCGAGTGTGACGGCGGGAGAAGGCAATGTCGAACGCCTCAATGAGGTAGTGCTGGGCGAGAGCTGTACTCCACGCTGGGTCGTCGTATCCAGCTTCTTCAGGAGGTTCGTGGAGTACAGCAGTGAACTCCTCGAACTGTTCGTCGCTGAGTTCGGAAGGACGCCCAGGACGAGATTTATCGTAGAGCGCGGCGTCGAAGCCGCGCTCTTCGAAGCGATTCAACCAGTTGTAGACGGTCTGGCGGTCCCAGCCGTATTTGTCCTCAATATCGGCCGGAGAGAGTCCTTCGAGATATTCGCGAGCAGCGGTGAGACGTTTGATCGCCTTCGGATCTGTCTCGTCCGCGAGTTGCTCGCGGACTCGACGTTTCGTGAGGTCGGGGATCTTGTTCCCTCCCTTGGCCATATCGGCGACTGTTCCGCTGATGTATCAAAACTTCCGGCCTACGGTATAGTTTATTCCTGTTTCGAGTATTTGAACCCCACTCACTAACCGCCTGTTTACCGTACTGAGCGCATGAGTTCAGCAATCAGCGCTCCGACGTTCGGCGGTGGTGCAGAGAATCGCGTCGTTGATGGATTCACCTCGCTGCTCGACGAAGTCGACAGCGAGGAAATCGCCGCTCGATACGATATCGGTCTTCATTCGAATCGCATTGATTTTCTCGAACACGTCAAAATCGGTCTCCGGTTGGGCATCGCTGATCCGAACACACTCGAAGATCTCGCTCAACAGACCGATGTCTACTCCGATCTCGAACCGATCAGCAAGGGTCACTTCTCGAAATTGACCACGCGCCGACCCTACCAAGCGGTCGTCGACCTGGCGACCGCTGTCCTTGAGCAGCGTTCTCTGTACCATCCTGCCGGAATCGCTCGCAAACGCCTCGAACACCTTCGGGACCGCCAGATCATCGGCTGCGATGCCACACGTCTTCCACTCAGAACGACGCTCGTCGTCGACACCGGCGACGACGAGCTCGTCGTTCGTCCCGAAGATGGTGGAATCGAACTGCATACTGCCGCTCGACTCGATCCAGCCATGAAACATCCACTCGGTGCGTTTGTCACTCGTGCGAATTATCCTGAATCGGACGCGTTTCCCGTCCTCGCCGGCGACGTCGAGGTCCACGAGGACCTCGACTCGGTGATTTTCGTCTTCGATAAGGGCTACGTCAATTACGGTCGGTTTGCTGGTATGAAGAACGACGATATGGACTTCGTCACACCTCTCAAAGACAATGCGAAACACGAAGTCGTGGAGCGAGTCCACGACTTCGAACACGAACAGCCAGATGGCGAAGAGGTACGGGTCACTGACGAGTACATCGAACTGGGAACGGTGGGACGGGAGTATCGGAAAGTCACCATCATGCACGACGATGATGACGACGAAATTTATCTCACAACACTGTCTCACGACGAATTTGATGCCTTGGAGATCGGGCTGATCTACGGCGTCCGGTGGCTGATCGAGATTATGTTTCGTGAATTGAAACAATACACGAACATCCAAAGATTTCACAGCATGACGCTGAACGGTGTCTTTTTCGAGGTATATTGCACGTTTCTCGCGTACATCCTTGCCGACTACTACCGACGCCAATATCCAGTCCACGGCGGAATGCCGCGGACGTTCCGCCTGATCCGCAACTACTGGAACCAACCGCTCGGTGAATATGGGTAGCCCTCGACGCATCCGACGCGTTCGCCGCCGCTCACGAGCGGCGGCTCCGGGAAGTTCACTTGAAAATTCTATCTGATAGTCATTTCATGCATCGATGCTGATCTCAACAGATCGTTTCCCGATCAGATCCAACTGATTTCCCGATCTGAGATTGAGGAACCGCTGGGGTAGCTACAAATACTCGAAACAGGAATAGTATAGTTCTCTATCCATTATCAGTACAAACTCTACACTCAGTACGAGAGTTACGGTTTGTCGGGATGAGCGACGTCGAAATCAAGCCCCGTCTAGCGATCCTACAGAGCAGCTACTTCAGATGTAAGTGGTAGAACAAGTATAACCGGCTAGCGCCCCTCCCAATAGAGACACACATGGATATCTCAGAGATTCTCTCCGCAAAATTCACGGAGTTCGATGTCGGCACACCGCTCTCGAAGGTCGCCGGGGCGTTCGAGAATCAGGAACTCGATGCGGTCATCGTAACAGGTGACGACGAGTATCGCGGTGTCGTGAGTCGTCGACAGCTGGCTTTCTCGTCCAACCAACCGTCTGCGAAGGTCGGCTCACAGGTACAGCACGTCCCGACTGTCGATCGTACCGAGGATGTCCGCGAGGTCGCGCGGCTCATGATCGGTAGCGACGCCAAAACGCTCCCCGTGCTCGATGACGACCGTGCCGTCGGTGTGGTGACCGGCGATGCCGTCCTCGAAGCTGTGCGTCCGTTTCTCGACGCGGTGACTGTCGACGACGCCTACACGGCGGAGCTGATCAGTGCGACCCCCGAAACCACGATCGGGAAAGCGCTCAATATGCTTCGAGACGCCGGAATCGCCCATCTCCCGGTCGTCGACGGGGACGACCTCGCGGGAATGTTGAGCCTGTACGACGTCATCGAGTTCACGACGCGGGGCGGCAGTAAGAGCCAGGGAGGTTCGTCGAGCGGCTTCGGTGGCCGCAGCGGTGGGGGGCAGAGCCGTGGCGGGTTCGGCGCGCGCGAGGGCGATGCCGACCGGATGCTGGACCTGCCCGTGAGAAATCTGATGTCCGACACAGTCGCGACCGTCGAGCAGTGCGCTCCGCTCGACGAGGTCGTCGAGACGATGTTCGAGCGGGAGATCTCCTCGCTCGTCGTCACGGCCGACGACACCGACAAGCCGGTCGGTATCATCACGAAAACGGATGTCATCGAGGCACTCACCTGGGAGCGCGACGACCGGAACGCCGTGCAGGTGTTCGGAATCGACCTGCTCGAGGGGATGGACTACGACGACGTCTCCGCGCTGATCGAGAGCGTGACCTCGAAGTACGGTAAGATGAGCGTGATCAAGGCCAGCATCGAACTGCAGGAGCACAAGGAACGGAGCCGGGGGATGCCATTGGTACTGGCACGGATTCGACTGGTCACCGACCGCGGCTACTTCACGGCAGATGGGGAGGGATACGGTGCCTCCCACGCCCTCCGTCTCGCAGCGAACACAGTCGAACGCCAGTTGCTCAAGGGGAAGACCTACGGCCAATCGAAAAAGCACTCAGACGCCGCCGAGCAGGCACGACTGTACGGGTGGTGGCTCGGCGGGTAAATATCTCGATTCCAGTCCGCTATCGATGGCTCCATATTGGAGATTTGAACAGCCGCGAATACGGGCACTATTAGCTTAGTCGGCTGAAGTAGGTGGAGTTCCTCCGTTCATGATGGTGTCATGATGGTAGAAATTCGGTTAGAAGATGGGGATGCCAGCCTGTCCTGTTTTTGGATGGGGAGCGCACGCCAGCCGGGTAGCGATCGATTCACAGCGGCTGGTTATAAACGTACGTGGGCAAGTAATTTAGAACCCATGGTGCGGTGAGTGAATGAGTAACAGGTGCTGTTCGTTCTGAACTGGGAGTTCGGTCCGTGGCGATACAGTGCATCGGAAGGGTTTACCCTATAGCGAACGATAAATAATCATGAGCACTGAAGAGAACCTTCCGGAAGATTGGATGTTAGAAACTGAGCAGACAACACACGACGAACTCATGGGTCGGGATTATACCACGGTTCTCTATCGCCAGGAACACACCAGAAGTGCAGTATACATCAACGAGGTCATCGACGGAGCGAACGTCTGGGAATACAACGTGCATCACTCGGGGCGAGACAGTGACCTTGGAACCGCCGCTGACTTGGAAACAGCGAAGCAGATAGCGTTCGAGTTCATGAACGACTCCGCCGCCAGCGTGTGATATTCTCCGCGCTGTCGACGGCGGGATCCCCTCACTGAAGTAAAATAGATGCGTACGATCACCCGAAAGTGGATCTGACCGGGGCTTACTGCTGGGTCTGACGGACGAACTCGTCGAGCTTTGCTTCGATGAGTGTCGCGACGCGCTCGCTATATTGCCAGAGTGCTGTGTTGAGTCGTTCTTCAGTCTCGTCATCGAGGCTGTCTCCCCCGCGGAGGACAGAATCCTTGGTGATCTGTGGGTGGTACACGCAGACCACGCCAAGTGAGGTATCCGAACTTGAGGTCCCCGCCGTGTGGATTCCGTACTGATCGGTCCCCCAGACACCATCGCCGCCCTGTCGCTCCAGTTCGGAATCGAGCGCGTCGAGTAGTTGCATCTCTTCGGGCGAGAGGAGAGGATCGTCGCCTTCGAGCAGTTCGGTGTACGCCTCTCTCCGGGCATTCCTCGTCCACTGGTCCAACTGGGAGCGCGCCCGTAGTACGAGCTGTCGTTCGTCTGGAAACTCGGCCATACTTCTAGTACGACGGCCAGGTGAATCAACGTTCGTACGACACCTCCAGTCGGAGGTAGTGACGTTGGCGCACTATCTCGGGCAGAACGGTTCGTCTCACACGCGCACACCCCAGAAGAACGCGATGCCAAGGACGGAAACGACCGACAAGAGCAACTGTAGTGGGGCACCGACACGGAGAAAGTCGGAGAATTTGTACCCGCCTGGCCCGTAGACGAACAGGTTTGTCTGGTATCCCACCGGCGTCATGAACGCCGTCGAGGCGGCGAACGTGACCGCCAGAACGAACGCGAACGCGTTCGCTCCGATCGACTGGGCAGCGTTGGCAGCCACCGGAATCATCAACACGACACTCGCGTTGTTGCTGATAACGCTTGTCAACAGTCCGGTCACGAGATAGAACACCCATAGAACGACGATTGGCGGCAGGAACGTTCCTGTCGCCGCGACGGCGCCCCCGAGCAGCGCTGCAGCGCCCGTCTGCTGCAGGGCGATGCCGAGCGGGATGACACCTGCGAGGAGGAAGATCACGTTCCACTCGACGGACGAATAGAGTTCAGTCGGTTTGAGAACGCCGGTGAAGATCATCGCCACGACGCCGGCAAGTGCTGAGACCACGATCGGGAGGACGTTCAACGCCGGCAGCGCGACCACGCCGGCGATGATACCGACCGCGAACGGAATCTTTTCGGTTCGGTAGGTCACCTTGTCGAACTCGTGGGCGACGATGAAATCCTCATTCTTGACGAGTCGTGTAAGGCTGTCGGGCGGTGCTTGGACGAGGATCGTGTCTCCGACACGGATACGGATGTCCTCGAATCGGTCCCGGACAACATCACCACGGGTGCGAAAGGCCAGCACGTTCGTGTCGTAACGCTGTCGGAACGACGAACTTGCCAGCGTTTCGCCAACGAGGAACGATCCCGATGGAATGACAACTTCGACAAGCACAGGTTCTTCGTCCTCAGGATGAAGGTCGTCCTCGGTTCGCGGACCGCCCGACAGTGTGAGCCCTTCCGCATCTATGATGTCCTCGAGTGTCTCTCGGTTCGTCCTGAGTCGGAGCGTATCGTTTTCGTGGATCTCTTTTCGAGCGAGCGGTTCGTCAAACTGCTCGCCGTAGCGAATCAGCTGTAACACGTCGATGTCGCGCTCGTCGTCGCCGAGCGCCTTCCCGACAGTCTGGCCGATCAGTGGCGAGTTCGCCGGGACGACCACATCCGCGAGGTACTCCTGGAGAGCGTACTCCTCAACGAGGTCCTCGTCAGCGGGGATCCGTTCGGGGAGCAGTCGAACGCCGATCGTCATGAGATAGAGGGAACCGACGGCGAAGACGATGATACCGAGTTTGGTGAACTCGAACATCCCGAACGCGTGTAACCCGATCCCCGGAGACTCCGCACCGAGCTGGGCCGCGATATCGCTCGCAAGGATGTTCGTCGACGTCCCGATGAGTGTGAGCGTTCCCCCGAGCATCGACGCGAACGACAGCGGCATCAGCAGCTTTGAGGGAGAGGTGTTTCCCTCGTGTGCGAGATCGGCGATCACGGGGACCAAAATAGCGACGACCGGCGTGTTGTTGATGAATCCAGAGACTGGACCAGTGACCCCGACCGTCGCGGCGAGTTGCTTACGTCGGTCGGTCCCAGCGAAGGCAGCCATCTTCCGGCCGATCAACTGGACGAGACCGGTTCGATTGATCCCCGTACTTAGAATGAGCATCGCCAGCACCGTGATCGTCGCTGGGTTAGCAAATCCCGAGATTCCCTCACGCGCGGAAATCTGTGTCCACGGTTCGAGCACCATCAACAGAACCATCACCAGGATGGCGGTGACATCGATCGGAAACCATTCGGTCGCAAAGAGGACGAGTGCGAGGAGAATGAGGGCAAAGACAACAAGCATCTCCGCTGTCACCGGCGTTGAGGCCAGACTCTGTACTGCCAGAGAATTCAAAGGGAGAGACATATCGAAAAGAGACGCCAACAACGGAAAAGAACTGATATTGACACAGCCTCATTTGCGCCCTGGTAGCTCCGTTTTGCACGATTCACAGAATTTTCAAATGAAGCGTTACGAGGGTGTTTAGTACTACGCTCATCTGTGGGAGACTGTTGATAGAGCTTCCCCGCTCCAAGAGGAGGTAGCAATCAGAGCACAGAGTAGCTCTCAGTACGAATCGCAATTCATTGGAGGGGTGTTGGAACCGCAAGAGGGCTCTCCATCAACAATGTTCTACAAATGAGCGTTATCCATTAATCGACTGTTTCTAACTCATTGTCTTCCTTGTCAAACCAATGAAGCGGACAGGTGTACTCATTGTGAACGAGTTCTTCCTCGACAATCTCAAGACCGAGTGTGGTGAGGTCACGACCAATACGGCTAAGGTCGTCGCCATTGCGCCCAATAGCAACAACGTGGATGTTCTCTTCACCGGTCATTAACTCTCGAGCTGATACCACACCAGGGATCGTCAACGCCTCTTGGGCGAGCTGTTCGCGTTCGGGGATTGGAGCGGTGCAAAAGATAATGGTGAACAGCTGATAGCCCGCTTGTTCGTAATCGATATCGAGGTGAGCGCCGTGAATGATGCCGTTGTCTTTGAGGCGACCGATACGTTTGCGGACCGTGCTCGGCGAAACGCCATAGTCGTCGGCAATTTCGGCCGCCGACGTTCCCAGGATGTCCTTTTGGAGTCGGTAGATGATGTAGCGGTCCAGTTCGTCAAGCTCTCGCGACATACTCTGGGTACGTAACTCCGCTCGGGAAAGCATTTGCTGTCTCCCTACAGCAGCCAGCGTTCGAGTGCGCGCCCGAACCATCCCGGTGTGGTCTCCTCACGCGGGCGCACGACGAGCACCGGACAGTCGGCACCGTCGGCGAGCGACTTTCCTTCAGTACCGACGACCAGAATGTCGGTCTCGTCGTTCTCGACGCTGTTCACACCGCCATCAGAGCGGACGAACGCCGTTCTGACCGGAACAGAACAGAGTGCCGCGACCTCCTCGTGGTATTTAGCGAGCGTCCGGCGCTGTTCCTCGGAGACGGGCTCATCGCGGCCATACTCTAATATGATCGCCGCATCATGAGCCGCCGCTACCGCGTCGGCGACAGCAATTTTCGCCGGATCGTGGGGTCCTTCATCAGTCAGCACGGTCACGGTCTCGATCTCGTCGCGTTTCGTCTCGCTGTTGTTGACGATGACAGCGTCACAGTCGGTGTGAGTGAGGGCCCACTCGATGTCCGAATCGAACACTCGCTCGCGGAGCCGCGACGGCTGCTGTTCCATCACGAGCATGTCCACGTCGTACTCTTCGACATAATTCGCCAGCGCATGGCGGGTGTCGTGACTCACCACCTCACCTACTCGCACTGGAATATCGAGGTCGGTCGCAAGCGTGTCAGCCCGTTCTTCGAATTCAATATCAGTAGGAGATTGCTCGGTGGCAGCTTCAAGCGGCACCTGGTCAGCCACTTCGTCGAATCGGATGACCGATACCGCGCCGTGCTGGGGAACTGCGAGGTCCGCAGCGACATCCACAAGCATTCCCTCGTGTGAGGCGGCCACGTCCTCTGGAACCGCCACGAGTGCCTCGTACCCCTCGGTCGGGGTGACGGCGTCGCGGGTGCGGTCGACAGCCTGCTTGCCGACTTCACGCCGAACCGCGTCCATGGCTGCTCCTTCGCGGTCCACCCGGTCGCGGGCGTACCAGAGATACCACGTGACGCTACCGGCCGTGATGAGGACAGCCCCAACGAGCGGAATGGTCCCCATCTGCGTAAGCAGGACGAGACCGCCGATGACACCGAACCCCTGCATCCACGGGTACAGTGGCGACTCGAACGTCGGCTCGTATTCCATCGTTCCGCGGCGGAACGCGACCACGGCGATGTTGATAAGAATGAACACGAGAATCTGGAACGCACTCGCCAACTTGGCGATACTTTCGAGCGGCACGAACGCGATGAGCACCAGCAATACGACGCCCGTAAGAGTAATTGAGGCACTTGGGGTGTTGAACCGCTCGCTGATGTTTCCGAGCGACTTGGGAACGAGGTTATCACGGCTCATCGCAAATGGATACCGAGAAGACGAGAGAATGCCCGCGTTAGCGGTACTCACCAGCGCGAGCAACGCCGCCATCACTACAGCGAGGACGCCTGTCGGACCGAGTGCGGCCTCGGCGGCGACCGCCATTGGTGCGTCCGAGGCGGCGATAGCCGACGTGTCTGTGACACCGAGCATGACGACCACGATAACCGCATACAGTACCGTGGTGAACCCGAGCGAGCCAAGAATGCCGAGGGGAATATTCCGACTCGGATTCTCGATCTCCTCGGCGACGCTGGCCACCTTTGTCACGCCCGCATACGAGACGAACACGAGTCCAGTGGCTGCGAGAATCCCCCCAATACCGCCCTGGAAAAAGCCTGCGTAGTTTGCCGTCTGCACCGATGGAACCCCGCCGATCGCAAACCAGCCAAGCGCGACGAGCATGACAGCAACGATGGCAACCTGCACGCGGCCAGTCTGTTTGGCTCCAAACAGGTTAACAACAACGAGAATCACGGCGAGTGTGAGCGCCAGCGGGGTCGTAATCGTCGGAGGAACGTCAAACAGATAGAGGAGATACGGAACCCCGCCGACCAACGCCAGCCCGCCCTTGAACGACAGCGAGAACCATGTACCTATACCAGCGACGGTCCCCAAGAGCGGGCCCATGCCACGCTCGATAAAGACATAGGTGCCGCCAGATTCGGGCATCGCCGTCGCCATCTCGGATTTCGAGAGCGCCGCTGGGAGAACAACCAGCCCGGCGAGGATATAGGCGAGAACGACTGCTGGTCCCGCGTACCCGACTGCGACTGCAGGAAGAATGAAGATACCGCTCCCGATCATTGCACCGATACTGATAGCGAGGACCGAAACCAGCCCAAGGTCGCGTTCAAGTTCTTTGGGCACTACATGTCACCCCCGCTCCATCTGAGCGGACCCGTTCGTGTTTCGGGTCATCTGTCGACTCCTCGTGCTCCAAGTGTCGCTTCGCCGTATCCTCCTCTGTTTCCTGACCTAGCGAACGCTCGGTCTCGACTATCTCGGCGCCACGGCGTTGTCGGTCGAGTGCGCCGGCTAGCACGGTCGAGGCAGATACCGGTTCGATGCCAGCTGCAGTGAACGCCTCGACATTCTTGGGATCATTCACGAGTGCGATAACGCGCTCGGTCCGTCGGAGTTGGAGAAGCTGTGCGACCAGCAAGTTGTGGCTGTCCTTCTGCGAGGCAACGATAGCAGTACCCATCTCCTCGATGTCCTCGCGGTCGAGAGTGGCCGCCTCGCTCGGATCGCCCACCCGAGCGTCAGCACCCGCCTCTGCTGCATGTTCGACCGCGCGCTCATCCTCGTCGAGGAACACCACCGCGGCCGAGGTGCCGACGAGCTGACCCGCGAGCACCTCTCCTACGGCTCCGTCACCGCCGATTACCACGGTTTCACTGTTCATAACGAATCATTCCTAATATCTACTATTAGATCACGAACCGTGATAAGACACGCGCTTCTCTCACGTATACGTGATCGTAATCCCAAACATCATCGTTTGCTGACTTTTTCTGATTGTTCACATCAGGCCCCTTCTGACCGCTTCAGAAGGCGGCTAAGTTGATTCGTCATGTGTAGCTGTCTGCGAATTTTAGGCTATCGATATAGATTTCGAATACGTTTGTGCATGAGCAATCTACCTGACCGACCTCAGGTACCGAAGAGTTCCCCGCAGCGGTAATTCCTGAAACACACGCGCTGAGAGTCGGCATTGACGGCGATCCGTTCCCGATGATCGAGAACAGAAAAACAAGTCAAGCAAGCGGATTTCGCGAATTCGCCGTATCTCTCCGCAGCGGTTTCACCGACCATTGCCGACAGTGGCGGTCACAAGAACGGCGACCAGCAGGCCTGGTCCAACGGAGATCGCCAGCAGCTAACCACATTTGTCGACAAGCAGGCCAGCACCGCGATCGACCACATCGGGGAAGATCGAGAAGCAGCGATCAAAGCCTGTCGTGACCGTGCTCTGGTGTACCTCCTGTCGTACTCCGGAGTGCGTGGTGCGGAGGTCCTCCGCGATCGGAGCGACGAGCGACGTCAGGGGCTTCGTTGGGAGGACATCCACCTCGAAGACCGCTATGCGACAGTGTTCGCGAAAAAGCAGCGTCTCGACGATCGGGGTCTCCCCCAGCCAGCAATCCACCCACTACAGATGTGCGAGAAAATCCTTGACCCGCCGAACGAAAACTGGCCGGTGTTCCCCTCGTTTCATCGCCCGACGCTCTCGCAATATTTGACCGACGGGCTGACCGCCCGCGGGTACACCACAACGGAGATCGAAGAGCTGCACACGGACCGCTCGCAGATCGAAGTTTGCACCGAATTCGACGTCACGCCCCCGTCGATGACGACCGGTGCTGGGCGACACGTCCTCAAGCGGGTGTGTGATGAGGCAGGTATCGACCTCGGTGACGTCCACGCCTATCTGATGCCCCACGGCGCTCGCCGCGGTGCCGGTGAGGTTCTCGTCCGCACGTCCGGGCACGCGGCTGCCGCCCGAGCCCTCGACAACTCCGAAGAGGTCGTCCGCGAGCACTACTCGCACATCGAAGCCGGCGAGCTCGCCGACGAAATGACCAATGCGTTCGAAGAGGCGGATCAGCAGGGTGGTTGAAGAATTCCTGAGCAATCAGCGCAGCAATTCTTAATATACAACCGTCAAATAGTTCTTGTGATGTCCAGTGATCCGTTCAGACTGATCGGGCAGGCAGCGGAGTCCTATGGAATCACCCTCTCCGATGAGGCCCTCGAAGAGTATGCAGCCGAGTTTAACTCGATGCTGAAGGGGTACAAAGCTCTCGAAGCTACCGATCCTGTTGATGAGCCGGCGACCGATGTGAGCGAGGCTGACGACGATCTCAACGCACTCAGGCACACGTTCTCGCTTCCGATCGACGCGGAGAACGACTCGCTTGCAGACCTCGAACTCGGTGTCAAGGAGAACATCGCCGTTGCAGGGGTTCCGATGACCTGTGGTTCTGCAGCGCTCTCCTATACGCCCGAAACCAATGCTACGGTCGTCCGTCGGCTTGGAGAAGCCGGTGCCGATGTCCGTGCCACGACCAACATGGACGAGTTCGCGTACTTCACGACGGGTGAGACATGCGCCCACGGACCGACTAACAATCCCGTTGCTCCAGGACACGTTCCCGGTGGCTCTTCGAGCGGGAGCGGCGCGGCGGTCGCTGCGGGACTCCTTGACGCTGCATTGGGGAGTGATACTGGTGGTAGCGTCCGCATTCCTGCGTCATACTGTGGCGTCGTCGGGCTGAAACCGACCCATAGCGCAGTTTCGCGCTTCGGCTTTGTCGACTTGGCACCGTCCCTCGATCATGTCGGCATACTGGCGGAGTCGATTGACATCACAGGGCGGGTGTTCGAAACCATTGCTGGGCCTGACTACCGCGATCCCTCGACACGAGGGATGCCAACTCGCGGAGATATTGCGCTTCCAACCGATATGGAGGGAATGCATCTCGGCGTTGTTGACGAGGCGATGAATGATGCGGCCGACGCGGTCGAAAAACAGATCGACACCGGCACCGAAACCCTCGCCGACATTGGTGTGAAGACTGATCGCGTTTCGCTACCGACCTTCAGAACGATAACCCCAGCACTACTGGCGACTGTTGGTCTAGAATTCGCCCATCTTATCGCCGACAGTGGACAGGTCTACGGCACAGGAACGGGATACAGCGAGCGGCTTCGGGCGGCGATTGATGATCTCTCGGTGGAGCAACTCGGCGACAACGTTACCGGACAGCTCCTGACACATGGCGGCCTGTTGGCCTCTTCGGGCGAGCAGCACTACATCGGAGCACAGCGTGTTCGTGAGCAGTTCATCGACGAAGTAGAGGACGCCTTAGCAAAGTACGATGCACTCGTTCTCCCAACAACGCCAACGGTAGCACCGGAGTTTGGCTCAGTTACTGATGACGAGGCGTTCCTACGGACGGTTTCTCACACTGCACCGTTCGACGCTACTGGCCATCCTGCGCTGTCGGTTCCTTATGGTGAGGTGGATGGTCGCCCAGTCGGATTCCAAATCGTTACTGCTTGTCATAGTGAGGCGACTGCGCTCGGTCTTGGCACTGAGCTTGAAGATCAATAGCGACACACAGTTACGAGACATCATCCACTTGACGTCTGAAACGAATCCGATGAGATCATCGGCTTCTATTCAGTGTGACGAACCGTATTATAATTGCCCTCTCAGCCGATTAGAGAAACCCAGCGACGACGAGTAGTGCTATCGAGACCGCACTCCCTCCGAGAAACCACGGTCGTGCTTTCGTGGCTGCTGCGACCGCTGACTGCTCCGGTTGGTCGCTGGTCAACCGGCGGAAGCCGAAGAAAAGCACGACTGCGAGGACGAGCCACAGACCGACCATCGCCAGTACGAGATTCCCGCGGCCGGTTGACTGGAGCGTTTCGGCGGTATAGAGTGTCCCTGCGAGATGCCCACCACTGAACAACAATAGGAGGACTGAACCGACCATAAGATACCAGAACCGTCGTGCGATGAGCGTCAGCCCTTCCGTACTCAGCAACTCGCTGCGTGCTGCCGGGATAACAGCGCCTGCAACCACGAGTGTACCACCCGTCCACAGCGCAGCGAAGATCGTGTGGATGGTCATCACTATATCGAGGACACTCGTCATCGGTGAACCCTCGTGCTCAGCGGTTTGCCCATCGTAATGGCGTTGCTCGGTCGGGGTGCTGCGCCAACTTCAATTATACGTTCAGTGTCTCGTGGATCGACTCGGGTGATGGCTTCGTGCGTCATCGGTGTCGTATTCGAAGCTGGAGGATAAACATCGATGGGGGCGTCCCAGATGTTGGGAGTGGCATCTGTAGACAAGCAGAAATCGCACGGAGGGATTGGAATCGGGCTATTCCAGCTATCTGGGAATGACCGAGACTCCTATACCCTCTCCGCCGAAAGAATCGAGTACGACAAGACATGAGTGCCGCCGACTCTCGAAACAGAATCACAGCATACAGCACCTGAGATGAGCGAGCAACACAGTGGGTCGAATCGATTATCACTGATCCCGTCGAATACTGGCTCGACTAACTCATCTACCGAAATGGCCCGATGGTCGTCCGACGAACTCGACGAATCCGACGGGTCCGCTCTCCCGCCAGTGTTGCAGTCACTCGACGACAGTACCTGTCGAGAGATTCTCACTCGGTTAAACGAGCCGAAATCGGCAAGCGACCTGTGTGAGGACTGTGATCTCTCTAGCTCGACGGTGTATCGGAAACTCGAACTACTCCGCGAATCGGCGCTCGTTCGAGAGTATACGGAAGTTCGACGGAACGGGCCAAACGTCACGCTCTACGAACGAGATTTCGCCGAGATCTCAATTGGTATCGACGACACCGGCGAGTTCTCCATGACAGTGACCCGTCCGGAGACGGACCCGGAGGACCGACTGGCCACGTTCTGGTCGGCAATGAAGGAGCAGTCGTGATGGAGCTACTCGTCGCATTGCTCGTCGTCGTCAAGATTGCTGCTCTCGTCCTCGGGGGAGTCGTCTCGCTGATGGCGTACAGAGCCTACAACCGAACACGGATCGCTGGTCTCCAGTACTTTGCGGTGGGATTAGCGGTCATCACTCTCGGAACCGCTCTGGTCGGCGTGTTCCACCACATCGGCGGCGCTTCAGTCACCGCCGGAATGCTCCTCGAGAGCGTGATTATCTGTCTCGGGTTCGTCGTCATGATCGTTGGGCTTTACCGGACGTAGAATCCAATTCGTTCTCACCGAAGACCGCTATCTGGGTTGGCTTTCGAAACCACAGCTAGTTGTCCCACGTTTTGGGAACCTTCCATCGCTCCTTATCAGTCGCCATCGGAGAGAACGTATGGACTGGTCCGAAATCCCCATCACTCGATCCGATTCCGCAGCCACTCCCCTAACAGGTGGTGACGGTAACCGATGAAGCGGGAACTGACCTCTCGATACGCGGAGGTGCTCGCCTCGCGGAGCAAACTGATAATCGCTCTGTTGCTCGTCATCAGTGCCGTCGTTGGCGCTGGCGCGGTCGTCGGCACCACTGGAGAAGGAGAAATCGGCCAGGCCGGTATCGATTCCCCGGAGCAGGCGGCACTCGACCGCATCGAGGCGACGTACGAGACGGACGATGCGGTGGTTGCACAGGTCGTCGTCAGGGACGAGGGCGGTGACGTTCTCACCCGCGAGTCGCTACTCAAAAGCCTCCGTCTTCAGCAGGAGATCCGCGGAAACGAATCGATCAATGCGACGCTTCGTGACGAGACAGGGATGGTCGGCATCGAAAACGTGGTGGCGAACGTTGCATACGCTCACGAACAGAGCGCACGCGCCAACACGTCGGGTGCCAACGCCAGCTCTCGTGTGAGGGGCGGGAACAATATATCAGCGGCGCAGGGTCAGTCGTCAGCACCGACACTCGATCAGCAGATCACAGCACTTGAATCCAGCTCGGAAGAGCAAGTCGAGACGTATCTCAGCCGAATTCTCGACCCGGATGCGTCCGTTCCGGGCAGCGACCCAACCGAATTCCTGCCAACGAATTACGAACCGGGGACAACGCAAGCCGACGCGAGAACTACCCTCGTCTTCCAGCAGAACCCGAGCGGTTCAGCGACGACCACCCAAGCAGTGAACGATGCGCAGGTGGCCATCGACTCGCTGGTAGAGAACCGCTTCGCCGATGCGTTCGTGTTCGGACAAGGTATCATCGACGAGGAGTCCTCGCAAGCCATTGGCGATAGTTTCACCATCATCACGCCGGTCGCAATCGTCCTCCTCCTCGTGGTCCTCGCGATTGCCTACCGCGACCTCGTGGACGTTCTCGTGAGCGTCTTCGGTGTCGGCGTCGTGATGGTCTGGTACGCTGGCATACAGGGCTGGCTCGGGATTCCATCGAATTCGACCCTGATCGCCGTGCCGTTCTTGCTCATCGGCCTGAGTATCGATTACTCGCTCCACGTCGTCATGCGCTACCGCGAGGCGCGAGAGGGGACACTCGACACCGACGACGAAACAGTGGATCGGCGCGATCCCACGACTGCGATGCGTGTCGGGATTGCTGGCGTCGTCCTCGCGTTAGCTACCGCCGCGTTCTCGACAGCGGTCGGGTTTCTCTCGAACTACGTCAGTCCGCTGGAATCGATTCAGGATTTCGCTATCTTGAGTGGTGTCGGTATCGTCGCCATCTTCGTCGTCTTCGCCGCGCTCGTGCCGGCTATCAAACTCGAACTCGAACGGTTTTTCGACCGCCGTGGCCGCGACCGGCACAATCCTGCCGTCGGCGTCGGTTCCGGAGGGTTGAGCCGTCTTCTCTCGGACACCGCTGCGCTCGCACGGCGAGCGCCTATCGCCGTCATCGTGATCGCACTGGTGCTCGCTTCCGCAGGCGCGTACGGTGCGACCGACATTGACACGGAGTTCAACCAGGCCGACTTCCTGCCACAGGATGCCCCGGCGTGGATGGAGTCGCTGCCGGGACCGTTCGCCCCCGGCGACTACGACGTGAGTGAGAATCTCAACTATCTGAGCGACAACTTCCGCCAACGTGGACAGGGAGCAGAAGGACAGGTACTGATACGCGGGAACGTGACCGCGCCGGCACTGCTCACCGCAGCCGACGACGTGACCCAGAACACGACCAGTAGTGGGACTATCGTCGTCGGTTCCGATGGAAGAGCCGCTATCGAGAGTCCGGCATCCGTCCTCCGTAGTGTCGCTGCCCAAAACGAGACGGTCGCCGACGCGATCGAAGTGCGTGATACGGATGGTGATGGACTCCCGGATCGAGATACTGCGGCGGTCTATGACCTGTTGTTCGAGGCTGCTCCCGACCAAGCGTCATCGGTACTCTATCGTGCCGACAACGGGTCGTACCAATCCGCCAGGCTGACAGTTGGCGTGCAGGGGAACGCCTCGGCCCAGTCGGTCGCGGGCGACGTTCGGGGCGTCGCTTCGGCCATTGAGGGGGACGCGCCGGTACGGGCCATCGCAACGGGTGGACCGGTCATCACTGCGGTCGTCCAGAGCGGGCTGTTCGAGACGCTCGTTGAGGGATTCGCCATCACGTTAGGGGTCATTCTCGCACTTCTCGTTGGACTGTACTGGTGGCGAAACCGCACGCCAGGATTGGGTGTCGTGACGCTCGTTCCCGTCGTCATCGCGCTTGCATGGTTGCTTGGGACGATGGCAGTGCTCGACATCCCATTCAACAGCGAAACCGTCGTCATCACGAGTCTGGCGATCGGTCTGGGCGTGGATTACAGCATCCACGTCAGCGAACGGTTTGTCGACGAACGCGCTCGTCACGACTCGCTCGCGGACACACTGTCGACAGCACTCACCGGAACCGGCGGTGCGTTGCTTGGCAGTGCGGTGACGACCGCGTCCGGTTTCGGGGTGCTCGCGCTGGCGCTGTCGCCGCCGCTCCAGCGGTTCGGTATCGTGACTGGACTGAGCATCGTCTACGCGTTCGTCGCGTGCATGACGGTGCTCCCATGTTTGCTCGTGATCCGGGAACGCTTGCTTACGCGACTAGCATAAGCTCCTTCTAGTTTCATATCTGGAATTTTCCTTCCCCGAAACGTTGTCTTGGTGCCTGAATTCGGGCGAATGGAGTTCTCACGCACGATAGATAGAGGAACCCAACCTCTGTAATTTAAATTTCGCGGTGGTCTCTGCATGACGAATCTACCTAGCCGACCTCAGATGTTGTAGACGGCGGCGGTGAGCGAGATTTCACGGAACTGGCGATACCACGCTCGCGCTCGGACGGCTCCGCCGTGCAAGCGCTTGATTACCGAGTTCACGCTCTCACAGAGCGAACGCTGGTGGTAGCGTTCGTTCTCAATTCGCGCGTTGTGCGCGTGATCGTAGGGCGCGAAGACGCGGCGTTTGATCAGCGGACGGACGCCTTCGGCTCGGAGAGCCCTGCGGAAGCTCATATCATCGTAGCCCTTGTCAGCGGCGAGACTGAGCAGGTCGCCCTGCGGAACGCGGGCGACTGCGGGCCGACGTTCGTCCCGCTAGGCCACTTCGCGCTGCAGTGAACGTCGATCACCGCGCCCTGCGCGGTATCGACGAGAAACGTTGCTTGAACCGTTCCTACGTCTCGGTCACACCGCCTGAGGTAGTGGCTCGACGCCTCCCGGCGATCGAAGTAAGTGGCGTCGATGGCGGCGTGGCTCGACTGGTCGAGCAGCTCCGACGAGAGTCGGAGCTGCTCTCGCCAGACAGCCATCGGTGCGCGGTCGAAGGACTTGCACAGCGCGGATGGGCCAATGAATTCGCCCCGCCGGAGTGCGAGCGCGGTTCGCACTCACTTCATCTCTTCGGCCCAGTCGAGAACGTCGTTGAGCGTCGCTTTCATGTGAACGCGGAGAAAGTGCAGGACAGCGTGCTTCCAGCCGGCAACTTCGTTTCCGGCGGGATCGCTGATCTGCAGTATCGCGGCATCGGTGAGTTTTCGTGTGATCGAGACAGCTTGTTTCACGAAGCGGAAGAGGACCTTTTGTACAACTGGCTTCTTCCGCTTCAACGCTGTCGTTCTAACGACTCAACCTGCCACCATCGGTGAATTCAATAGAACCGTATGATAGTTTTGCCACCCTCCAATTGACCACGGCGAGCAGCCATCAATTGACAATTATCCATTAACTTATGATATTCACTAATCCGTCTGCCAATCCAACTACGAGGAGTGCCCCGAGTAAATTCATGGTAGTGTACCAGCCCGAAAGGAAGCGGTTACCGTCTTCCCAGAGTCGAATCGTATCCACGGAAAACGAAGAAAACGTCGTATACGAACCGCAGGCACCCGTCCCGACGGCGTAAAGGACAGCATCGCTCGCTCCTAGAAACGTGATGAGCGCGAGAACAAAGGTTCCGACAACATTTACAACGAACGTCCCGTACGGAAACGTCCGACTACCGATGAAGCCACTCACGTACTGATTAGTACCATACCGGAGGAGTGCCCCAATAGTTGCACCCGCGCCGACAAGGTAGGCTGGATTCACCATTTTCAATCTGCCTCTATGGATTTTGCAGCGGCTCGTCCTGCAAGGACGGCTGCGAAGCCGACGCCATAATTTGTGACAACATTTAGAATACTGATTACCGGTGCTGCCTGTATCGTCTCTAGCGCAAATGTGCTATACGTAGTGAGCGAAGAAAGAAAACCGGTTGAAGCGACGTAGCCAGTTTCTTCCTTGAGTACACCGACAAGTTCAGCCTCGTAGGAAAGAAATCCAAGGGCTAGACATCCCAGAGCGTTCGCCGCGAAAGTTCCCCCAAGTCCTGGAATCACGAGAGCAAGGAAATTTCTGAAGCTCGCGCCGGCGAATCCACCAATGGCGATAAGGAGAACTATTTCCAGTGCTCGAAGTCTTTCCTCTGTTGTCTGGCTCATAACTTCGTCTTTCACCCGATGTATTTCACTATATGTGTGTGCCAATTGTAAGGAGATCTTGGTGTTGGCAGAGAGTACAATTTGTACTGAGAAGTGGCATTTTAGCCGTCTAAATAAGCTTTTACTACATGATGTCAGTTATTATTGATTAGACATAAATACTCACAGAATGAGTGTGAGTCTGTATCATGCCAGAAACTGTGTTCGAGGTTGACGTCGATGAGGATCCAGCGGACCAGCCGGACCCAATCGTCAATCGGTGGCATCCCGACGTACCACCGGCCGCAAGCGTAGAACCGGGTGACACGTTCCGCGTTGAACAGCTCGATTGGACGGGTGGTCAGGTAAACAACG
Organism: Halococcus saccharolyticus DSM 5350; assembly: GCF_000336915.1. Classification (NCBI taxonomy): domain Archaea; kingdom Methanobacteriati; phylum Methanobacteriota; class Halobacteria; order Halobacteriales; family Halococcaceae; genus Halococcus; species Halococcus saccharolyticus. Next base: position 139,978 of record NZ_AOMD01000029.1, read on the forward strand.
ACGACAGTGCAAACGATATTCGGGACATGGACCTCGACCCGAATCATCACCTGAGCGGGCCAATTGAGGTCAAAGGTGCCGAACCCGGCGACATGCTGGTGGTCGATATCCTTGATCTCGGCCCGTTCCAAGACCACGAGTGGGGCTTTACCGGAATCTTCGATCAAGAGAACGGGGGAGGATTCCTCACGGACCATTTCCCGGAGGCACGGAAAACCATCTGGGATCTCAATGGTGCCTACGCATCGTCCAGACATATCGAGGATGTCCGATTCCCCGGACTCGCCCATCCAGGGATTATGGGTACTGCACCATCTCACGAACTTCTCGAAGAGTGGAACGAGCGCGAGCAGGCACTCATCGACCGTGGTCCAGAGGACGAGACAGCAGTGAACCACGAGACTCGCGGCGACGAGCCACCACTCGCGCTTCCGCCAGAGCCGAACGACGTCCTGTTGGGAGACATGGACGAGGACGACGTCGACGAGGCGGCTGAGAAAGCTGCCCGGACCATCCCACCACGTGAAAACGCGGGTAACTGTGACATCAAGAACCTCAGCCGCGGGTCGCGGGTGTACATTCCAGTGTTCGTCGAGGGAGCGAACCTCGTCGTTGGCGACCTACACTTCTCACAGGGCGACGGGGAGATCACGTTCTGTGGAGCAATCGAAATGGCTGGGTTCCTCGACCTGCAGGTCGATGTCATCAAGAACGGTGTCGAAAAGATGGGGACTGACTACGCGATGTTCAAACCCGGCTATCAGGACCCAGACTTCTCGGATTACGTGGTTTTCGAGGGGTACTCCGTCGCCGAGGACGGCACCCAACACTACAAGAACGCTAACATTGGGATGCGACGCGCCTGCCTCGACGCTATCGACTACCTAACCAACTTCGGGTACACGCGCGAGCAGGCTTACTTCCTCCTCTGCACGATTCCGATCGAGACTCGGATCGCCGGCATCGTTGATCTTCCTAATACGTGCGTCACGGTTTCAGTGCCGAACGAGTGCTTCGACATCGATATCGATCCCGATACACTCAGGGATGGAACCAGCCCCACGGGTCGCGGTGACGTCGCCAAACCCTCGTGAGAGGACGGTTCTCTGTGAGATCGCTCATTCTGTATTAAATTTGTCCACAGGGTGCAATGGTATTGGGAAGTCAGGCGTCTAACAAGAATAAGAGGGGACTTCCGATAGGATATTCTACTTTTATCGGGTGAAGAAACAGGTTGAGCTATGACTCGCTTAGTATCTGTATCTGCCAAAGGCGCTGGTGGACATTCCATTTCCCAGTTTGGAGGTTCTGTGAAATGGTGTACTCGTTATCTTGTGAATCGACTAGCGTTACGGAATAGCGTTCGGTCTCTACCACTTCTAGAGGGTCATCTCGACCGTTGAACAGCAGTATGTCACCAACAGCTACGTCACTGAGGCGTTCGGTGAGTGCTTTTTCTGAGAGTGCCTCACGATTAGTCACATCAGTTGAGTCGTTTGGGTCCATCCATATCACCAGTATTAGGTCATAGTGTGATGTGATCTACCATGTTACTTTCGATCACTTCACCCAACTAGCAAGGAAATCGATAGCCTGAGGTCCAGTGCTCTCAGTCAGCCACGACGGAAACTTTCCTAATGAGCGTGCCCGTGTCCTCCCATCGAGTGCCCAATTGACCACGGATAACCGCCCGTAGCAGCGTGAAGAGTATCTGAGTCTTCTTCTTCATCCTCGCCAGTATCGGTCTCAGGTGCTGCCGCAATGATGTCGTCGATTCGGATGAGCATAGTCGCAGCTTCGTAGGCGTTCGTGACGGCACGCTGTTTGATAGCTAGCGGCTCTAGTACACCTGTAGTCACCATATCTCCGATGTCACCGTTCCGTATATCGAGTCCGATAGTCACGTTCCCCTCGTGTTGCCGACGACGGACATCAACGAGGGCATCGATTGGATCCATTCCCGCGTTCTTCGCGAGCGTTCGAGGGAGTGTTTCGAGCGCGTCACCAAACGCCTCAATTGCCAGTTGTTCGCGCCCACTGATTCCTTCGGCATGTTTTCGAAGATCCTCTGCGAGCATGACTTCAGCCGCGCCGCCGCCGGGAAGTACCACCTGAGTTTCGATGGCCAATGTGAGTGCGTCGAGACAGTCATCGAGAACTCGCTTCATCTCCTCGTTGATGTGTTTGGTTCCACCACGGAGAAGAATCGAAACCTGCTTTGAGTTCAGGCATTCCGAGACAATCGCTAGTTCTCGATTACCGACCGACCGACGCTCGACGAGCCCTGCGTGGCCGGTGTCCATTGCTGTGAGCTGGTCCACTGTGCCAACATACCGGGCACCGGTTGCATGACCCAATTTTATCAGTTCGTCCTTTCGTGTCCGTTCGACTGCGATGATATTCTCGCGGGCAAGCAGATACCGAATTGGGTCATCGATGCTCTTCTGGCAGAACACGACATCAGCGCCTGCGTCAGCGATAGTGGCGACGTACTCCTCGTAAACTTCGTCCTCGTAATCGAGAAACGCTTGGCGTTGCTCTGGAGTATCGAGGCTGACTGTTCCAAGTCCATCAACCGTCTCAATCGTCAGTTGATCATCAACGAGCGCAATTGTGGCGTCTTCAATTTGCCGCGGCAGCTCCGCCTCTGGCGCTACTATCGATGTCGATGAACTCTCTAGATCTATCACAAGACCGTCGATGACCTCCGAATCACGGTAGCCGCCACCAGCGACAGCCTGGTTGGTGATGTTACGACGGTCAACAGTTCCATTATGCTCAATCGCTTGTACCGCTTCGACAGCTATCTCGGCAAGGAGTTGCGCGTCTGCCCCCTCCCACTTTCCCGTAATGACTGTACGGACGATATCCTGGAGTCGGTCTGGATTGTGCGCATCGATCTCGATTGCTTCGTTCTCAAGCGTCTCAAGCACCCGTTCGGCGGCCAGTCGATAGCCATCGGCGATTGTAGTAGGATGTAATCCTTGGTCGATGAGCGCTTCGGCGGCTCCGAGCAGTTCGCACGTCAGAATTACTGCGGTCGTGGTTCCGTCTCCCGTCGCGTCAGCCTGAGTTTCGGCGACCTGCATCACCATCTTGGCAGCAGGGTGATCGATTTCCATCCGGTCAAGAATGCTTGCTCCATCGTTCGTGACGATGACTTTGCCTTGCGAGGTCACCAACATTTTATCCATTCCACTGGGTCCGAGAGTTGTTCGGATCACTCCGGCGAGAGCTTGCCCTGCAGAGAAGTTGGCCTTTTGAGCATCTCGTCCTTGAAGACGCTCAGTGGTTCCGTTTACTGCTGGTTGCAACTGAGATATGGTACGTGCCATTACACTACACCCTATCGGGTTCATGACGGCATCCCACAAAAACGTACCTAGCAATCACGTACCTAGCAATCGTTTCACCATTGACCGATGGTTCTGGTGAACCAAGGTAGCGAACGATTCATCGAAACAGATACCCTCTTATCGGCACTCAGTAAGCGGAGATTACGCGATCAATTCTCTTGTGGCATAATACAATAAACTAGGTAGTGACTCGGTGATTGATCTTCGCGATTCTCCAAGTCGCCTACTGGATGCTAAGCGCGAGAAAGATGAATACGTCCAGCCAATCGCGTGAGATACCAATCATCTACATCCCACTGAACGTTTCAGAACAGAGATGGCAGCCGGATTCTGAACTGACCGTCCGTAATTGTTGGTCGAAGATGCAGGCGATAGATAATCTTTAACACACTCCTCCCGCTATTCAAGAGACACAATATAGCTATGGATCCATCACCGAACATCACCGACTGCGTCGACCTATACCTACACGTTTGGGATCGTTTTGGAGAACATCACTTCAGTGTGGAGCACCTGGTCGAACAGTCTGTCGACCAAGATGCCCGCTTCCTTAATGAGAAAGATGAGGCAAAGCGCCACCTCGATATGCTCGTCGAGTATGAATTGGTGAATCACGACGACGGACAGTATTGGGTCCACTGTCTGCCTGGCGAAGATCTCTCAGCATGGCGCGAGCGGACTCGCTCGCCAGAGGCGATCTACCGCCTGGTTCAGCAAGCCAACCAACAGCGAGAGCGTGAATCACAACTTGCTTTGCCTGAAACCTTCGAGTATGGGAATGAGAAGTTTGTGAGCGTCCCCGCTGATGAAAACACGGACAAAATGGATCTAGCATCAGTAGTGGCTAAACAAACGAACCGATCGTCAACGTTTGACGGGATTGTCGTCCGCTCACCAGCCGACCAGATTGGATACATTCAGCAATTAGCCGACGAACTATGCGACGCTGAAGCGATGGGTGAGGCCGATCTACCCTACTATTTCGAAAAAGTCGCCTCTAATATTAGAGGGGAGCATAAAGACAATCTCGAATATCATCTTTATTTGCGCTCAGTACTTTGATTCGCTCAGAAATCTAGTCAAGACGACGTTTAGGACACAGTTATTTGCATGAGTGGAACACAGTTGGTACCATATGACATCTCGACCAGAGACAGTCAAGCCAGGAGAGTCTGACGACAGCAAGGTGAACGAACTGCTTCAGGAGGCTGAGAACGATTGGTACGGTGATACGGCATTCTTTGGAGCCATGGCTCATCAGCCGGATCTGTTCAAGCAAATCGTTTCTCTGTTACGGGAGTTTTCCCAAAGTAAGCACATCGACCCGGAGACCCTCGAGCTAATTCGCCTCAAGATCGCGGAAGCCCACCAGTGTGCCTACTGCTCAACTGTTCGAACCCAAAAAGTGCGTGAGGAGGTCGCCCCCAAGGAGGAAGCGATCTTTGGAGATATTGACGCTGACACCCTAACACAGCGCGAATACCTGGCTGTATATCTCGCCGAACAACTCTCTGAAACACCTCATCAGATAACTGATGAATTTTTCGGCGATCTCCGTGAAGTATACTCTGAGGCAGAGATTTCTGAACTCCTGCTGTTTATTAGTATGGAAATAGGTCTTGATCGGTTTTGTATCGCCCTCGAACTCGATACGGCCGATGCGAGCTCATATCCTGATGACCTCGTCTACCCATATGAACGATAAGACCACGAGATATAGATTAATAATACTGAAACTTATGAGAAGAATCTGACAAAAAATATAATACGCCCCAGATGTACACCGAGGTATGTTACCTGAAGACAAAATGAGAGTGAACGTGTAACATGTCATTGTATACCGTCCTTGGTATGGGACTGCTCTTCGTTGGCGGGGTTCTCATAGTGAACGGTATCTGGTTGCTCGGTCGTGGTGATGACGCCGATGTCGCTATATTCAACTTCCTCACTGGGATCATCACGTTTTTGATCGTGCTCTGGTGGGGGTTCGGCGGCGACGCGTCGGAGGGAACGCCGTTCAACGCGGCGGGGACGATGCTCTTTTCGTTCACGTATCTCTGGCTCGGAGCGAATGCGTACCGGGGGATCGAGGACCAACGGTCGTTCGGCTGGTACTGTGCCTTTGTCGCCGTTGTGGCGGTGCCAACTGGGTTTCTCGTCTTACAGACTGGGGATGTCGGACTCGCGGTCCTCTGGTGGATCTGGGCCGTGCTCTGGGCCACGTTCTTTGTCCTTCTTGGAATGGAACGCGCCGAGTATACCGGATCTATCGGGGGGTTCACGACGGCCGTCGGCATGGTGACCGGTGTTGCCGGCTACGTGATGGCCGCCGGCTTCTGGCCGTGGGCCTGAAGATTTGCTAGATATTAGCTACACCTATATTCAGTCGACCAGTTTTGGACTGTTCTTGCTGTCGAAATGTCTTCTAAATTTCAAAAATGTTAAACCAGTCGAGGTAGACAGTTCTACGCGGACGTCATTGTCCAAGGATAACAATGCCCGAAGTAACGTTCGAAGTCGACGTGGACGAACCGCCCGACGAACAGCCCGGAGCCAATCCATTCAATCGGTGGCATCCGGACATTCCTGCGGTTGTCGAGTCTGATCCAGGCGAGACCATGCGTCTCGAGGCGCTTGACTGGACTGGCGGACAGATTCAAGATAATGATAACGCGGATGAAGTCCGTGACGTTGACCTCACACAGGTACATTATCTGGCTGGACCTGTCCACGTAAACGGTGCCGAACCCGGCGACTTGCTGAAAGTCGAGTTTCTCGACATGGGACCGCTCAACGAACGAGCGGAATTCGGCTTTACTGGAACCTTCTCCCAACAGAACGGCGGTGGATTCCTCACCGACCATTTCCCCGACGCAGCGAAGTCGATCTGGGACCTTGACGGTTATACTGTCTCGTCTCGACACATCCCGGATGTCCGCTATCAAGGAAAAATCCATCCGGGATTGGCTGGATGTGCTCCGAGTCAGGAACTCCTTGAAGAATGGAACGAGCGTGAACAAGGGCTAATCGACAAACATGAGGAGAACCCTGAGTCGATTCACAACCATCCGACCGGTGAAGAAGAGCCTCCGGTGGCGAACCCGCCGACGAAAGATGGTGCTCTCATGGGAGAGATGGACTCAGACGAAGCCGAACAGGCCGCAGAGGAAGCAGCCAGAACGGTTCCACCACGCGAACATGGCGGGAACCACGACATCAAAGATCTCTCGATAGGGTCCACAGTCTACTTCCCAGTTTACGTGGAGGGTGGCAAGTTCGGTATCGGAGACTTCCACGCCTCGCAAGGTGATGGCGAAATCACCTTCTGTGGCGCTATCGAGATGGCCGCGTACATCGACGTCAAGTTCGATCTCGTCAAGGAAGGCATGGAGAAACACGGCGTTGACCATCCAATATTCGAGCCAGGAAATCGAGGACCCACCTTCGAAGATTACGTCACCTTCTGTGGCTACTCGGTGACAGAGGATGGCGAACAGCATTACATCGACTCGCACGTCGCCTACCGTCGTGCGTCGCTCCAAGCGATAGATTACCTAAAGAAATTCGGATACACTGGTCAACAGGCGCTCCATATCTTAGGAACAGCTCCCATAGAGGGACGACAAAGCGGAGTCGTCGACGTTCCAAATGCATGCTCGACGCTCGCACTTCCAAAGGGAGTATTCGACTTCGACATCTCTCCAGAGAACTTCGGAGGACACGAGGACCGCGGCGACATCATCGTCACGGACGATCCGCTTGGATGATGGTGCTCTGAGCGAAAAGAAGAGACGGTTTACACTCTTTCCTCGCTTCGTACACGTAGAAGAACGCTCTTGTGAAGGAGATTGTTGGTGGAGTAGCTGTGGCTGAGAAAGCGTAGCGGGCAAGGG